>JAICXR010000138.1 GCA_025980355.1 Chloroflexota bacterium
AACGGCCCGACCGCGGCGGCGACCACCGGCGTGCCGCAGGCCATCGCCTCCAGCGGCGGGAAGGCGAATCCCTCGTAGACGGAGGGGAAGGCGAGCAGCTCAGCGGTAGAGTAGAGCGCCAGGAGGTCCCGCTCGTCGACCCGACCCAGACGGTGGACGCGCGACGCCAGGCCGAGATCCGCCACCCGCTGCCAGACCGTCGCCGCCCCCCAGCCGTCGGCGCCGGCAATCGCCAGGTGGATGTCGCGGTGCTCCAGGCGTCGCAGGGCGCCCAGCAGCGGCAACAGGTTTTTACGCTCCTCCACCGTGCCGAGCGCCAGGACGTAGGGCCGCACCAAGCCGTACTTACGCGCGACGAACGACCGGTCCGGCCGCGGCGCAAAATCGGCGTCCAGCCCGTTGTGGACCACGTGGACACGCCGGGGGTCGAGGGGCAGCACCCGCAGCAGCTCGTCGCGGATGAAGGCCGAGACGCAGATCACCGCGTCGGCCGCCGGCAACGTCAGCGCCGCCGCGGCATAGTGCCGCCGGCTGCGTGGCGCATGGGTCCACGGGTAGCGCCAAAAGGCCAGGTCGTGCACCGTGACAACGGTCGGGAACGGGCGCAGGCCGACGCCGACGTGGTCGACCGCGTGGAACAGGGCGGGGGACAAGCGCGCCACCTCCAGCGGCAACGTCCACCGCTCCAGCGGATGATGGCAGGGCGTCACGGCGCGCCGTACTTCCACGCGCCGCGCGACCAATGGGCGCCACCAGTCGCCCCGATCCCGGCGGGCGAGCAGCGCCGTCAGACGATCGGGGTGGAGGCCGGCGAGGCCGCCGAGGAGGCCCTTCACATAGCGGCTGATGCCGGCCTCGGTGTAGCCGGGCATCCGGGCATCGACGACGACCCGTTGGCGGCGGCTAGCGGGCACCGACGCGCCTCGCGGGTCGCGGCTGCAGGCGGTGCACGCGCAGCGCCGGCGCCGGCACGGCGGTACGTTCGGCCGCCGCGGCCGGCAGAGGCGACTGCGCCACCCGCACCGCGGCCGCCCCCATACCGAGCAGCCACCACATCAGCGCGATATCCGATTGAAAGCTGAAAAAGTAGCGATCCAGCATGCCGGCGACGACCATGGCGACGGCGGCCGCGATTAACCCGAAGACGATGTCCGCCCCGGGCGGATCGTGGATGCGGGGCAAACGGTACAGCAGCCAGAGGAAGAAGACGGCGAGTAGCGCCAGGAAGATGACCAGACCCGCGATGCCGACCTCCTCCGCCATCTGCAAGTAGATATTGGAGACGCCGACGTACAGGTTGAGGTCGGGGGAGCCGCCGAAGCCGACGCCGAAGGCCGGGTAGGTCGTGATGAGGCGCAGAGCGTCGCTGGCCTCGCCGAGGCGCATCGCCGCCGCCTGGTCCTTCGCTTGCAGGCCGGAGATCAGCTGGCGGGAGAAGCGCTGGCTGACCGGCAACTGCGCGAAGAGGGCCAGCAGGATGATCCCGACGACGAGGAGCCGGCGGTACCGCCAGACCCCCATGAAGACGAAGGCGGCAAAGAGTCCCACCCAGGAACTGCGGGAGTAGGTCATCAGCAGGCAGGGCAACATTGGGACGAGCAGCAGGGCCCACCAGCGGCGGGGGAGGAAGGGCGCCCGCGCCACCAGTTGGGCGAGCGTCAGGACGATGCTCAGCATCAACAGCCCGCCCAGCACGTTCGGGTCCACCGAGGTGGAGATGGCGCGCTCGGCGAGGTTGAAGTCGACGCGATAGCGCAGTACGTCGGGGCCGGTGGGATAGCTGAGGATGCCGAGCAGATTCAGCAGGCGGGTGGAGGTGGCCGGGTGCAGCAGGTAGAGGACGACCCCGATCGCCGCCGCGCCGGCGCCGCCGCAGCAGAAGGCGAGGTACAGGTGGCGGAGGCGCTCGCGCGTGCGGACGGCGTCCACCACGAAAAAGAAGACGAGAGTCGCCAGGGCGACTTTGGCGAAGTAGTGCATGGTATCGGCCGTCAACGGCGTGCGACCGACCGCGGCGAGGAGCGCGACCAGCGCGATGCCGAGCCAGATCCAGAGGAGACCGTTCAGGGGCGTGGGCGGCACCGGCGGATATTGCGGGTTCACCCGCCGGCCCAACCAGCGCACGAGCAGGACGAGGCACAACACGTCGAGGAACGTCGGCGAGAGGCCGATCTTGACCGGCAAGGTGGCGAAGGGTAGCAGCGTGATCGTCGCCACCAGGGCCAGCAGCGTCACTTCGTCGCTGACGAGGATCGCGCTGGCCAGCACGGCGCCGATGATCAAGATGACGCCCACCACGGCCGACGTACGGCCGATCAGGATGCCGGCCGCCGCCGCCGCGACGCCGGCCAGCGGCGGCAGCCACGTCGCGGGGCCGATCAGCGGCGACGTTCGTTTCAGGCTAAGCAGGGGGGCCTCTCTACCGATGACGATTGGTGACGTGTCGATTCTACCAGCGACGGGCACCATCGGCGTCGGGCGGGAGCCGGGCAACCAGGGCGCACGATCACCAGGCTAGGCGCGCGTACAGCGTGACCGCCAGCATCCCGACGCCGGAGATCGCCAGCAGGAGCGGATAGCCGCTGAAGGACAGCACCGCGCCGAGCGCGGCAGTGCCGGCGCCACCGCCCAGGAACAGCGAGAAGGCGAACAGCGCCACCGCCGTCCCGCGCCGGCCGGGCAACAGCTCGGTGGCGCGCGTCTGGAGCGTGGAATGGAAGAGGGCGAATCCGACCCCCATCAGCAGGATGGGCAGCGGGGCCAGGAGCGGCGTCGCCAACGGCTGCAGCGCCAAGAAGCCGCCGCCCAGGCAGATCCCGCCGGCGACGATCAGTTGGCGTTCCGACAGGGACAGCAGCCGGCGCCGCAGGACGTAGCGACTGGTGAGGAGCGTGCCGCCGGCATAGCAGGCCAGGATCAGGCCGATGGCCAGGTAGCTGATGCCGAACCGGGCGCGCAGGAAGGCGCCCAGATAGGTGAAGCCCCCGGTGACGAAGATCCCCTCCAAGGCGACGAGCAGGTAGAGATGGCGAGCCTGCCCCACCCGGACGACGGCAAGATAGCGTTGCAGCGAGCTCTCGCGGCGTACCGACCGCGTTTCCGGCCGTTCCGCCGGAACACGGAACAGTAGGGCCGCGACGCCCAACGCGCAGACCCCGTACAGTCCGTACAGCGCCCGCCAGGACAGGAAGTCGCCGACAATACCGCCGACCGCCGTGCTCAGCACATTGCCGAGCGCCGTGAACCCCATGAGGGCGGCGATGGCGCCCTGCCGCTGGCCGTAGGGCACCACGTCGCCGATGTAGGCCAGCGCCAGCGGGATGACCGCCGCCGCGCACGCGCCGGTCGCCGCCCGCAACACATAGAGCATCGCCACGCCGCCCACGGCGCCACAGAGGCCCGTCCCCAGCGCGAACAGGAGGACGACCCAGCGCACGACGCCGACCTTGCCCCTGCGGTCGCCCAATGGCCCGTAGAGCAGTTGAAAGAGGCCGTACGGGATGACATAGAAGGTCACGGCGAGGCCGGTGCCGGCGATGGTGCTATGGAGGTCGTGCGCCAGCGCCGGCAACAACGGCGCGAAGATGGCGCGGTCCAGGTTGACCAGGAAGGCGGCACACGACAGCGCGAAGAGGGCCTGGCGCACTGCCCGCGGCACGCTCGCCGGCTCCAGCGTCTCGGCGCCCACGACGCTCCATACCCCCGTCACCGGTCCCAACCGGCCAGCATAGTACCAGCCCCCGGCCCACGGCGCGCCCCAACGGCGGAAGGAATCGAGCGTAGGACTGTCGCTAGGCCATTGTCGTCTCTTCGGGTACACTCCTGCCGCCGGCTTCCATCGGGGAGGCAGCAACGGCGAGGATCACCGGCCTGTGGACGGTGCGCGCAGGATGCCCCTGGTTCGGCTAGATCCTGGAAAGTGAGGTCGCTGATGCCGGAACCGACCGCCGTTCCCCAGAGCGCCCAACCGGTGGCGACGAAGCTCGTGGTCGCGATCGTCCAGGACGAGGACGCCCCGGCCCTCAGTGATGCCGTCGTCGCGCACGGCTATCGCGCCACGCGAATGCACACCGTCGGCGGATTCCTCCGTAAAGGGAACGCGACCATCCTGATCGGCGTCCAGGAGCGGCAGATACCCGAACTCCTCTCTATCATCCGCCAGACCTGTCGCACCCGCATGGCCTTCCTGACCGCGACCTACCCGGTGGAAATGGCCGAACCGTTCCTCTCCGAGCCGATTGAGGTGCAGGTCGGTGGCGCCGTCGTCTTCATCCTGAACGTGGAACGCTTTGAGCCTTTTTAGCAGCGTTGGGTCCCGCACCGCGAGGGAGAACCGCCGATGAAGCTCGTCGTGGCGATTGTGCTGCCGGATGACGCCGACAAGATTGTCAAGGCCCTGATCGGACGGGGCTTCCGTGGCCCAACGCGGATCAGCACGGTCGGCGGGTTTTTGCGCCGTGGCAACGTCACCCTGCTCCTGGCGGTGGAGGCGGACCGGGTAGACGAAGCCCTGGCCCTCATGCGCGAGCACGCCCAGCCCCGCACCATCGCCGGCAGCAGCGGCGCCACGCCGTTCCGTGGCGCCGCCTTCGTGATCCCGATCGAAGAGCTGCTGCAGGCGTAGGCGGACCTCTCGCACACGGGGACGCTCGGACGGTGGCATTTCTCGCCAACCCCTTGACATTCCCCCGTTCCCTCGGTATACATGACAAACTTGATCGAACTAGTAGAGAATCAGCGTCCGGCAGGGTCCGCCGGGGTGGCTGATACCGAACGGCACAGGAAGGACAGCGGGGGGATGGCCCAGGGATTTACCGTCTGGCTCACCGGATTGTCGGGGGCCGGCAAGAGCACGATCGCGGACGAGCTGGCGCGGCAGTTGCGGGAGCGGGGGATCGGCGTGGAGGTGCTGGACGGCGACGTCGTCCGCACCAATCTCAGCAAGGGTCTCGGCTTCTCGAAGGAGGATCGCGACACCAACATCCGGCGCATCGCCTTCGTCGCCCAGTTGCTCACCCGCCACGGCGTCGCCGTCATCAGCGCCGCCATCTCGCCCTACCGCGCCGTGCGCGACGAGGCGCGGCAAATGATCGGCAACTTCGTCGAAGTCTACGTGCAGTGTCCGCTGGAGGAGCTGGTGCGCCGCGACGTGAAGGGGCTCTACGCCAAGGCCCTGCGCGGCGAGATCGGCAACTTCACCGGCGTCTCCGACCCCTATGAGGCGCCGGAGCACGCCGAGGTCGTCGTGCAGACCGATCACGAGTCCGTCGCGTCCTCGGTGGCGCGCATCCTGGCGGCGTTGGAAGCCAAGGGCTACCTGACGCCGGTTCGTCAAGCGGTGGAGGTCTAGTCGTGGTCCCAAGCGTGGAAGCACGAATCTCAGACGCTTCGCTATCGGCGGCGCACGTGCGGCTGGCCCCGCCGGCGGAGCGGGTGGCGCTCCTGGCGGAGGCCCGCACCTTACCGGCGATCCCCATCGACGCCCGCGTGACGGCGGACCTGGAACTGCTCGCCATCGGCGCCGTGGCCCCGTTGGACGGCTTCATGACGCGTGACGACTACCTCTCCGTCGTCAACACGATGCACCTGGCCGACGGCGCCGTCTGGACCATCCCCGTCACGCTGGCCGTGCCGGCCGAGACGGCCGCCACGCTGCGACCGGGGACGCGGGCCGCCCTGTATCCCGAAGTCGACGGCCGACGGGCCACCGAGCCGCTGGCGGTCATCGACGTGGAAGAGGTCTTCGGCTACGACAAGCAGACGGAAGCGCAAGAGGTCTATCGCACGACCGAGGAACAGCACCCCGGCGTGGCGGCCCTCTATCGGCAGGCCGACACCCTGGTCGGTGGGCCGGTGACGGTGCTGCGCCGCCAGATCGACCCGGTGTTCGCCCCTTATGCCCTCACCCCCGCCGAGACCCGGGCGGCGTTCGCCGAGCGCGGCTGGAAGACCATCGTCGGCTTCCAGACCCGCAACCCGATCCACCGCGCCCACGAGTACATCCAGAAGGTCGCCCTGGAAGGCGTCGACGGCCTCCTGGTCCATCCCCTGGTCGGGCAAACGAAGTCGGACGACATCCCGGCCAAGGTGCGGCTGCGCTGCTACGAGGTGCTCCTGCGCCACTACTACCCCCAGGAGCGCGTGCTGCTCGCCGTGATGCCGGCGGCGATGCGCTACGCCGGGCCGCGCGAGGCGGTGTTCCACGCCCTGATCCGCCGCAGCTACGGCTGCACCCACTTCATCGTCGGGCGCGACGCCGCCGGCGTCGGCAACTACTACGGCACCTACGACGCCCATCGCATCTTCAGCAATGTTGCGCCGGCGGCCGTCGGGATCACGCCGCTCTTCTTCGAGAACAGCTTCTACTGCACGCGCTGCCAGGGGATGGCGTCCACCAAGACCTGTCCGCACCCGGAGTCGGACCACGTGTCGCTGAGCGGCACCAAGGTGCGGGAGCTGCTACGGGCCGGCGGGGACCTGCCGGCGGAGTTCAGCCGCCCGGAAGTCGCGGCGATCCTGAAGGAGGCGATGCAATGACCGCCCTCAGCGCCGAGCCGCTGGTCTGGCTCGACCCCTACCATCAGCCGCTCTCCCCGTTGGAGCGGCGGCTCTACGCCCTGCTCGCCGGCGGGCCGTTGCCGTTGCCGGAGACGGTGGAACGGCTGGCCGAGGCCGAAGTCTACGCCGGCCGCCGCCAGGGCGTCTGGTCGCTGGACGTCGGGGCGGCGGCCCTGCCGGCCCTGCGGGCCGACGTCTACCAGGCCCTGGCCGACCTCGACGGCCACCAGATCGCCATTGAAACGCCGCCCCCGTTACGCGCGGCCGCCTTTGCCTCCTGGCAACTGCAGCTCTGCGCCTGAGGAAGGTTTGCCATGTCCGCAACCGTCGCCATCCGCACCGCCAAGCCGCTGGCCCCGGCCCCAACACCGGAGTTGGTGCTCAGGCGCAACTCCATCGAGCGCCTGAAGAAAGAGAAGCCGGCGCTGGAGGTCATCCACGACCTGCCGCAACTGATCGAGACCGGCTACGAGAACGTCTCCGAAGAGGACATCGTCCGCCTGCAGTGGTACGGCCTCTATCACGACAAGCCGAAGCTCGGCTACTTCATGATGCGCATCAAGCTGCCCAGCGGCATCATCACGCCGGTTAAGCTGCGGACGCTGGGCGAACTGGCGCTGCAGTACGGTCGGGACTTCGCCGAGCTTTCCACGCGCCAGAACGTGCAGCTGCACTGGTTCCGCCTGGAGCACCTGCCGGACGTCTTCGCCACCCTGAGCCGGGCGGGGCTGTCCACGGCGGGGGGCTGCGGCGACACGGTGCGCAATATCACCGGCTGCCCGGTCGCCGGCATCAGCGCCGAGGAGCTGTTCGACTGCACGCCGACGCTGGACGAGGCGGCGACCTTCTTTTATGGCAACCCGGACTACACCGACCTGCCGCGCAAGCACAAGATCTCCATCGCCACGTGCCCCCATCAGTGCAACGCGCCGGAGCTGAACTGCATCAACCTCATCGGCGTTCGCCAGAATGGGAGCGACGGCTACGCCCTGCGCCTGGGCGGCGGCCTCTCCTCCACCCCGCGGTTGTCGCGCCACATCGGCGTCTTCATCCCCAAGGACGAAGCGATGCCGGTGCTGCGAGCGATCCTAGACGCCTGGAAGAGCGACCTTCGCTACCGCCTCTCCCGGGTCAAGGCGCGCATGAAGTTCATGGTCGACGACTACGGGCCGGAGGGCATGCGCACGCTGATCGAGGATCGCCTGGAGCGCCGCCTGGAGGACCTGGAGGAGACGCCCATCTCCCCCGGCGAAACCGACCACATGGGCATCCACGCGCAGAAGCAGGCAGGCCTCAACTACATCGGCTTCCCGGTCAAGATGGGCGTGATCAGCGGCAAGCAGATGGTCCAGCTGGCCGACCTGGCGGAATCGATCGGCGGCGACATC
>JAICXR010000605.1 GCA_025980355.1 Chloroflexota bacterium
GGTTATCCACGTAGGAGACGATTCGGACAGCATAACGTCGTATACTCGATGCAGAAGCGTCGATGGAGACCACGAGCAGGACTCGCCGGGTCCCAGAGAGCCGCCGTTGCTGGGATGGCGGCATCCGGTTCCTGCCAAGACCCTCCGGAGCGCGGAGCAGAACGGCTTCGGCCCAGTAGGTCCCGTCGGTTCGCCCCCGTTAGTGGGCCTCAAGATCGCCGCGTCGTCCCAACGCGACGATGAAGTGCGGTGGCACCACGATGGTCCCCTCGTCTGCACGGCGAGGGGACCGTTGTTTTGGTGGGAAAGGTGTCACCTGCTATGGCTATGGCGGAGAGAATCTGGACGCTCCAACTCCAGGAGCACATCGGTGAGCGGGTCCGGTTGGCCGGCTGGCTGCATCGCCTGCGCCGCTTGCGCAACGTCGGCTTCCTCATCCTACGCGACGGCCAGGGGACGGCGCAGATCGTGGTGGAGGACGAAGCGCTGCTGGAGCAGCTCGCCGCGCTGCAACAGGAGTCGGTGCTGGAGGTGGAAGGGCTGGCCGTCGCCCAGGCCCAGGCGCCGGGCGGCGTGGAGGTCCAGGCGCCGGTCGTGCGCGTCCTCTCGCCGGGCGCGGCGGCCCTGCCCTTCGACCTGTTCCGCCCGGCTATCAAGGCGCAACTGCCGACGATCCTCGACCACGCCGCGATCGCCTTGCGCCATCCACGGCAGCGCGCCATCTTCCGGCTCTCGGCGGCCGCCATGCAGGGCTTTCGCGCCACACTGCGGGGGCTGGATTTCGTGGAGATTGCGACGCCGAAGATCGTCGGTCAGGCGACGGAAGGCGGCGCCAACGTCTTCGCCGTCGACTACTTCTGCCAGCCCGCCTACCTGGCCCAGAGCCCCCAGTTCTATAAGCAGATCATGGTCGGCGTCTTCGAGCGCGTCTTCGAGGTGGGGCCCGTCTTCCGCGCGGAGCCGCACGACACCCCGCGCCACATCAACGAGTACGTCTCGCTGGATGCCGAGCTCGGCTTCATCACCGACCACACGACGGTGATGGCCGTGCTGACCCAGGCCCTGCGCGGCATGCTGGCCACCCTCACCGAGGAAGCCGGCGACGCGCTCCGGCTCCTGGACGTCAATCTCCCCGTTGTCCCGGCGACGATCCCGGCGCTGCACTTCGCCGACGCGCTCGACCTCGTGTCGCGGGCGACCGGCGAGGATGTCCGCGCCGAGCCGGACCTGGCGCCGGCCCACGAGCGCTGGCTGGGCGAATGGGCCCGGCGCGAATACGGCTCCGATTTCCTGTTCGTGACCGGCTATCCGCTGGCGAAGCGTCCCTTCTACACCCATCCCGACCCGCAACGCCCGCAGTATTCCAACAGTTTCGACCTGCTCTTTCGGGGCCTGGAGGTGACGACGGGCGGCCAGCGGCTGCACCGCCATCAGGACTACCTGGCCGCCCTGCAGGCAAGGGGGCAGGACGCCGCGCCGCTGGCCTGGTACCTTGAAGCCTTTCGGCACGGCATGCCGCCGCACGGCGGCTTTGCGATCGGGCTGGAACGCTGGATCGCCCGCCTGGTCAA
>JAICXR010000319.1 GCA_025980355.1 Chloroflexota bacterium
GGCCTCGAGGCCCAGCCAGCGATTGAACCAGGCGTAGGCCGCCTCGCGCATCGGCTGATTGTAGTCGTGGTGGGCCGGCACCTCCACCCGTCGGATGCGGTCGTCGAGACCGAGCGCCTGGTAACAGCGCTGCAGGTCAAGGTAGACCTCGCGCGCGCCGATGAGGGGGAAGAAGTCGTACGTCGCCACGATCACCTGCACGGCGTTGGGCGCGGCGCACATCAGCAGGTCGGCCATGTCCAGGTCGTCGGGATACGTGCGGTGCGGGTTGTGGCAGGGGTCGCCAATCTGCCCCTGCGCCAGCATGCGTTCCTGCGTCGACGTCGAGCAGACCGGCACGGCGACCTTGATGCGCGGGTCCAGGGCGTTGAGGAACATGGTTTGGTAGCCGCCACCGGAGGCGCCGGTGCAGCCGATGCGGTCGGCGTCCACCTCCGGCCGGCTCTCCAAGTAGTCGAGCATGCGGACGCCATCCCAGAGCATGTGGTTGAGGATCGACTGCCCAATCAGGGTGCAGGGCAGCCCGGCGGCGGCATGCTGGCGGGTGGCCGCCGGCTGGGGGTTGCGCTGCCGGACGTGGTCCCACTCCTGGCTGCGTTCCCCCTGCCCCACCGGATCGTAGATCAATGCCACGTAGCCGTGGCGCGCCAGGCCGATGCCGCGCGCCTGCACCCGGTCTTCCGCCTTCCCATGTGGCCAGTGGCCGACCGGGTTGAGGACTGCCGGCGCCGGGAAGCGGCCGGGAGCCGGCAAGTACAGGTTGGCGGTGACGAAAAAGCCGGGCTGGCTCTCCAGCAGCAGCCTTTCCACCACATAGCCTTCGCGTTCCAGCCGGCCGGTCACCCGCGGGTTGAGCGGCGTCCGCTCGGGCAGCGGGCCCACGCTGGCCCGGAAGCGGTCGCGCACGCCCTCGCGGTGCTGTTGCCAGTCGGCGGCGGACGAGAAGGAGGAGTAGTGGCGCTGCTGCCGCCAGCGCTGCTCGCGGCAGTGGCGGAGCAGGTGACGCCAGTAGGCTTCGTCGCCCCGGACGCCGTCACGGGCGCGCGGCAGCACGTCGCTGAATGCCCGCTCCTCGGCCATCAGGGTGACCGCCAGTGTGCCCAGCGACCTGAGAGGCTAGCGACCGCCCTCACGGGTTGGCTTCGGCCATCCCTTGCTTGAGTATGGTGTCCATCTGCGTCTTGATCTGCTCCATGGCGGTGCGGGCGTCGAGCTTGCCGGTGGCGACGTCCGCCAGCGCCGGGGTGAGCGCCTTCTGGGCGTCGTTGTAGCGCGGGTTGATCTCGGGCCGGTCCGGCGAGGTGTACTTGAGGAAGTCTTTCGCCACCGCCAGATTCTTCTTCGCCCCTTCCGCACCCATGCGGAGACCAAAGTAGGTGTCGTTGCTCGTGAAGTGCGGCGCTTCCCAGGCATATTCCACCGCCGGCCGCTGCCCCTCCGGTCCGCCCAGCCAGTAATGGAAGGTCCAGGCAGCGTCCGCAACCTTGCTCGCCTTGTTCTCCACCCACCAGCTCACGTAGAACCAGACCACCGGCGGCTTCCCCGGTTGGTGGGGCGGCGGGATGATGTCCCAGTCGAAGTGGTTCCCGACAGTCGAGATGAGGTACATGCCCAAGTTGAAGGTCGACCAGCTCAGACCCAGCTTGCCGCTGACGTAGGCGAACTCGCCGTGCGCCGTCTGGTCGGGCATCGGCGAGACGTGTTGCTTGAGGCGGAGGTCGGCCACCCACTGAATGGCGTCCAGGGCGGGCTGCTCGGTCCAGAGGAACTCGCCCGTCTTGGGATCCATGTAGTTCCCGCCGAAGCTCATGACGACCGGGTGCAAGTAGACCCATTTCATGCCGTCGTCGATCCCGAACTGCGTCGGCGCCGCCGTGCCGCCCTTGGTAAGCTTCTGGGCGGCCGCCAGCACGGCGTCGAAGGTCCAGGCGGGGTCGTTATAGCCGAGGGCCGGGTCCGGTAGACCGCCGGCGTGGAAGAGGTCGCGGTTGATGTCGAGCGCGTAGTAGGCGCCGGTGCCCATGGGGAAGCCGTACTGGTGGCCCATCGCCTTGGCCCAGCCCATCACGCCCGGCTTCACGTCGGCAGTATCCCACCAGCCGCCTTTGGTAGTCTGGAGGAGCGCGTCGAGGGAGGCGATCTGCCCCTTCTGGGCGAGCGGGATGGCGTCGGCGGGATTATCGCGGAAGACGTCCGGCCCGGTCCCTCCCGCCATGCCAGCCAGCAGCTTGTCCTGGTAACCGGAGCTCGGCACGGTGGCGCGCGTGACCTTGATCTCCGGGTGCGCCTGGGTGAACATCCCCAATTGCTCCAGCTCGCGTTGGATGCCGAGGTCGTCGGTCGCCCAGCTCGACCAGATCACTTCCGGCGCTGCGCCTGCCGGCGCCACGCTCGCGGGCGCGCTGGCCGACGCCCGGCTCGCCGCCGCCGCCTGACTCGTCGCCTGTTGACTGCTGGTTGCGGCCGTGCTGGTCGCCAAGCTCACCGGCGCGCTGGCAGCGACAGCGCTAGTGGCGGACGCCGCAGTGACGGCGCTGCCGGTGCTTATTGTCGCCGCCGGCGCAGTCCCGCCACAGGCGGCCAGGGCGACCGCGCCGAGGATGGTTGCCGCGTACGTCAGCACGATACGACGAGAGGTGGTATGGGATTGCGGCTGCGTGGTCATGATGCGCTCCTCCTGTCCCGATTCGTCCTACAGGATGGCAACCACCGGCATGATAGGAATCGGGCGTACGCTTGTCAACCGGCGCCTGCTACCAAAGTGCGCCACAGGATCATCGCGCCACCTGGTGGTTGGGGCGGCCGGCGGCGCGAGACCCAGTGGCGCATGCCTGCTACCATTGCCGTCACGGGTCGCCGGCGACGTACCGCTTGCCCGGTGCTGGACGTGGCGTCCCCAGCGAGAAAGGAGCTTCGAATCTGATGGGCCTGATCACAACCTATTCCCCTTTGGCGCTGGACGGCGGTCCCAAGGCGGTCACGTTGCCCTTCCGCGATCGCTGGGAGGCGGTTGGGGAGGACGAAATCGCCGCCGTCACCGCGCTGCTCGAAGGTGTGCGCGCCGGACGGCGGGGCTGGTACGACATCCTCGACCAGTTCGAGCAGGAGTTCGCCGCGTTCGTCGGCACGCGCTTCGCCCTGGCCCACTGCAACGGCACCGCCACGCTGCACGCCGCCCTCTTCGCCGCCGGGGTCACAGCGGGCGACGAGGTGGTCGTGCCCTCCTACACCTGGCACGCCAGCATCTCGCCCATCCTCCATTGCGGCGGCACGCCGGTCTACTGCGACATCGACCGGCGTACCTTCACGGCGGACCCGGCCGACGTGGAAGCCAGGATCACCCCCCGTACCCGGGCGATCGTCGTCACCCATATCTTCGGCAACCCGGCGCGGATGGACACCCTGCGCGCCGTCGCCGAACGGCAGGGCGTCCTGCTGATCGAAGACGCCTCCCACGCGCACGGCGCGACGTACGGCGGGACGCCGGTCGGCGCCATCGGCGATATCGGCTGCTTCAGCCTGCAGGCCAGCAAGGCGGTGTCGGCGGTGGAAGGCGGCATGGCCACCACCAAGGACCCCGACCTATACGACCGGATGCTCGTGCTGGGCCATTACGGGCGCATCCAGAAGAAGCTGGCGACCGAGCGTTTCCGCGAGTTGCACGACATCGGGTTGGGCGTGAAGTATCGGGCCAACCCGCTCGGCATGGCCATGGCCCAAGCGCAGTTGCGGCGACTGCCGGAGGTCAACGCCCGGCGCAACGCCTGGTTCGCCGGCCTGAACGGCCTGCTGGCCGACCTGCCGGGCTTCGCGCCGCAGCAGGTGTACCCGGACGCGGTGCGCGGCGGCCTCCTCCTCTATACCGGCGCTTTCGACCCGGCCGTCACGGGCGTGCCGACGCCGGCCATCCTGAAGGCGCTGATCGCGGAGGGCGTCAACTGCCAGCCGGGCATCACGCCGTTCGGTTACGGCCGGATGCACCTGGAGCCGGCCTTCAGCGACTTCCCGTTCCCGGGGCTGGGCGGGCCCTGGGGCGCACCGGGCGGCGACGGCCGCCGCGCCTGTCCCGCCGGCTCCCTGCCGGCGAGCGAATGGCTCGCCGCCAACGCCTTCTGGATGAACACGCCGGTCGACCCCGCGCCCGAGCTCATCGAGCAGGTCTCCGACGCCTTCCACAAGGTTGTGGCCAACGTCGATCGTCTGCGCGTCGGCCAGGAATAGCATTGGGTTGGGGTCACTGCCAATTGTGCTGCCCGGTGGAACGCTCGACCGCCAGACGGCGGCGACCCTGCTCCTTGACACGCTCCGCCAGCTCTCGCATTGACTGCTCGGTGATGCCCCGCCCTTCGCCCTCGGCAAGGGAGCGTTCCGCTGGGTCAACGGCGGCGAGGATCTCCACCCGGGCGCGCTCGCGTTCTTCCCACAGCAAGAGCGCCTCTTCCACCGCGTCCTCGGCGCGCCGCAACCGTCCTGCCTCGATGGCGCTGCGGATGTAGGCCTGCTGGTCCGGGGTGAGATGTACTTCCATCACCTAAAGGTACGAAGACGGAGCACCCC
>JAICXR010000046.1 GCA_025980355.1 Chloroflexota bacterium
CACGGTGATCTCGCCCTTGCCCTCGATGTTGGCGCGCCGCGTCTCCATTCGCACCACGTGCTCCTGGCGCAACTGCAGCTCGGCGGCGTCTTCGATGGTGATGATCCGCTCGTCGTCCGGGATGAAGCCGGACAGGATGTTCAGCAGCGTCGTCTTCCCGCTACCGGTACCGCCGGAGATTATGATGTTGAGCTTCGCTTCCACGGCAGCCTCCAGGAAGGCAAGCATGTCGGTGGTGACGGTGCCGTACCGGCAGTATTCCTCGTCCGTGATCCGGTCCTTGCGGAATTTCCGGATCGTGATAGTCGGGCCGTCCAGGGCGAGCGGCGGGATAATGGCGTGGACGCGCGAGCCGGCCGCCGGCCCCTCCGTCAGCCGTCCATCGACGTAGGGTGTGGATTCGTCACAGCGCCGCCCGATCGGCGAGACGATGCGGTCGATGACGCGGAGGACATGGTCGTTGTTCTGGAAGCTGATGTCGGTCTTCAAGAGCTTCCCGGCGCGCTCAATCCAGACGTTGTGCGGGCCGTTGACCATCACCTCACTGATCGTTTCATCCGACAGTAAGGGCTCGATGGGACCCAGTCCCAGGATTTCGGCGACCGTCGCCTCGAACAGCTTCTGCCGTTCGGCGCGGGGCAGGACGATCCCTTCCTGCTCCAGGATGGCGGTGAAGAGGTCCTCTATCAGGCGCCGCACCTGGGCGGTCTGGCTGAGGTCGAGCTTGGGGTCCAGTTCGGCAATCAGCTTTTGTTGCACCCGCTGGCGGAGCCCATCGAACTGATCGGTGGGGGGCTTGACCGGTGTGGGGATCAGCGTCCGCGCCTCGTCCAGCAACGGGCTGAGCGGGCGGGTGCCGGCGGTCGGGGGCAGGGAGGGGGCGCCTTCGATACGGCGGAGTAGCGACATGGTGGACTAACCTCGCCTTCCGAGAAAGGACAGACGCTTACTGCCGGCAAGCAACGGGCGCGCGGGGGGCGTCGCACTGGCCTCGGGTACCCCGTCCGTCGCCTCGGACTCCGCGGCGCGGCCGATCTCCTCCGCCATCACCCGCAGGCTGCGGGCGACCGGCGCTTCCCGATTGGCGATGACGAACGGGACCCCTTGATTGATCGCCTGGGCCACCATGTGGCCGCCCGAGCTGATCTTCCAGTCCACGCGGTGACGGACGCTGCGTTCGACGTCCTGAATGGAGATGGTCTGACCGGCGTCGAAACGGTTGACGACCAGGAGGATCTTCTCCTTCGGATATTTGAGCGCCTCGGCGATTTCCAGGAAGAGGCGTGCATCTTTTATGCAGGGCATTTCCATCGTGATCACCAGCAAGATCTGGTCGGCCGTGTCGAGGATGGCGAGGACCGTTTCTTCAAAGGAGCCCCAGGTGTCGACGATGACGAACTCGAAGCAGGTTTTCAGCATCGCCAGGATACGGCGTGTGGCGTCCGCCGTGATCAGTTCCGCCATCTCCGGTCGGGGCGGGGCGGCCAGCACTTGCACGCCGGAACTATGGGTGCTCATGATGCCGCGCAGCAGATCCTCGTCCAGCTGGTCGATCAGCGGCACCAGATCGGCGATCGTCTTCCCATCGTGCAAGTTCAGCATCAGCGCGACGTCGCCAAAGCGCAGACTGCCGTCGACCAGCGCGACGCGCTTGCCGGTCGATTGCTTGAGCGTGACGGCGAGATTGACCGCGACGGTGCTGCACCCGACGCCCCCTTTGGGGCTGAAGACGGCGAGCGTCTTGCAGCCGTCGGAGCGCCCCACCGGTTGCGGCGCCGTCTGCACCACTGCCGCCGGCTGGTTGCGACGGCCGGCCTCCAGGGCATCGACCTGGCGAATGACGGTCATGAGCTCGTCGCCGGAAAACGGCTTGACGAGGAACTGCCGGGCGCCTGCCTGCATGGCCCGTCGGAGGTAATCAGTGTCGCCTTGGATCGACAGCATGATGACGCCCGTACCGGGCAGCTCGCGCGTGATGATTTCGGTAGCCCGGATCCCGTCGATGTCCGGCAGGTTGATGTCCATCAGGATGACATCCGGGCGCAGCTCACGGGCCTGCGCGATCCCTTCCTTGCCGCTGCCGACCGAGCCAACGACCTGCATATCCTTCTCGAACTGCAGGAGTTTGGCCAGATTGCTCCGCGTATCGGCGACATCATCCACGATCAGCAGGCTGATCCGCCGCCCTGGCTGGGCCATATCGATAACTCCTACTTTGCCGGCTGGTTCGGCGCGACGAGATGGTAGCCGAACTGGGTGAGGAAGAAATTGAGGTCGACCGGCTTGGTGGACGAGGTGCCGCTGTCGTCGTAGCGGCGCAGCACCACGTCGATGGTGCTGCCGCTGTCCTTGGCGTATTTGACGAGGAGGGCGTCCTGGTGCGACAGGAGCAACGTCATCGTCGCGGCGCCGACATTCGACGCCGGGGCGGCATCTTTCGCCGTGGTCGCCTGCCCCGCCGCCGTGATGTTCTGACCCATCGCCAGCACCTTGACGTGCTGCAGCGTCGTCAGGCTGATCGTCTGCTGCCCGGCCTGGCTGCCGTCCCCGCCGGCGGTAGCCGCGGTGGTCGGCGTGGCCGCCGGCTTGGCCGTACTAGCAGCGGTGGTCTTGCCCCCATCCGCGGCAGCGGCGGCGGCGGCCGCGTCCGCCGGGTTCAGCGTATCCGGCGCCTTGACGCTGACCAGCATATCGATGTAGTCGCCCGGGGAGATCGCGCCGCCCGAGGCGTTGACGGCCGAGATGGGGATAGAGACGGCGACATCGCCGGCCGGGATGTCGATGGAGAGGCCGGTCTGCCCGTTCGTCTGGTCGGCGGACAGGTTTGAAGCGAAGACGGGGGCGCCCTTCTCCACGTCGCCGACGATGACGTGATTGAGCGTCGGCGCCGGGCTCGCCAGCACGCCGCCCGGCACGATCGCCACCGGCCAGTTGGCGACGGCAAAGAGCGTCTTGCTATTCTCCGCCGTGATAAAGGTGCGGGGCGGGATCACCTGCGTGGCCACCAGGACCGACCGTGTCGGCACCGGCTTGGGCCTCGCCCCCTGGATGGTGACATACACCATGATCGCGGAGATCGCGGCGAGCACGACTCCTAGTAACAAATAGACGCGTCCCCGGGACATCTCAACTCTCCTCGTCAGACGGAGGGCACGGCAGGCCGCAGCCGATAGGCGACTGTACCCGCGTCACAGCGCCGTCGCCATGACACAAAGGTGGGGGCCTAACTGGTCGCCCAGGACCGGAGGGTGGACGCATCGAGGGCTCCGAGGTGGGTCTGACGGATAATGCCCTGCGCATCGATCAGGAAGCTGGTCGGCAGCCCCTGGACCCGGAAACGCTGGGCGATGCTGCCGTCGCCGTCGAGGGCCAGCGGGTAGCGCACGTCGAGAGACCGGGTGAACGCGGTGACATCGGTGGCACCCTCCAGTTCGTCCAGGCCGAGCACCGCCAGGCGCCCGCGCTGATCGCTGGCGAACCGCTGCAAGGTGGGCAGTTCCTGGCGACACGGAACGCACCAGGTCGCCCAGAAGTTCAGCAACAGCGGCTTCCCGCGGAAGCCGTCGAGGCTGATCTTGCCCTGGGCGAGATCCCCGGCCGTGAACTCCGGCGCCGGCTGGCCGACGAGCGGCCCTCCGCTGATGCCCCCGATGTCGGCGACTTGCCGCCCGGCGAAGAACCCCTCGTAGACGCCCGCTCCGAGGAGCGCCAACCCGCAGACGCCCAGCCCGGCAGCGAAAGCGCTAAGCGCCCGCCGGGACACGCGCGGCCGTGTCGGCGCCTCCTGGTCCATCGCTCCTCCTCTGGGAGATGATACCGCGCGGTATCATCCTTCCATAAGACGGCAGCGATGGAGAGGGAAGCGCGTGGCGGGGATAACGGAGCTAGCGGAGGGGGCGGTCGCCGAATGGTACAACGACGTGGTGCAGCGGGCCCAGTTGGCCGACTATTCGCCGGTGCGCGGCTGCATGGTCATTCGCCCCTACGCCTACAGCGTCTGGGAGTCCATCCAGCGCTGGCTGGATGACCGCCTCAAGGAGACCGGCCATCAGAACGCCTATTTCCCGGTCTTCATCCCCGAGAGCTTCATCCAGCGCGAGAAAGAGCACGTCGAAGGCTTCGCGCCGCAACTGGCCGTCGTCACCCACGGCGGCGGGGAGGAGCTGGCGGAGCCGCTGGTCGTGCGGCCGACGTCGGAGACGATCATCTACGACGCCTACGCCCGCTGGGTGCAGAGCTACCGCGACCTGCCGCTGCTGATCAACCAGTGGGCGAACGTCGTGCGCTGGGAAATCCGCACCCGGCTCTTCCTGCGCACCATGGAGTTCCTCTGGCAAGAGGGCCACACCGCCCACGCCACCGCGGACGAGGCGGTGACGGAGGCGCGCCTGATCCTCGCCCTCTACGTGAAGCTGATCGAAGAGCAGCTGGCGATCCCCGTCCTGCAGGGGCGAAAGTCGCCCAAGGAGCGTTTCGCCGGCGCGCGCGAGACCTACACGGTGGAATCGTTGATGCGGGACGGGCGCGCGTTGCAGATGGGCACCAGCCACGACCTGGGCCAGAACTTCGCCAGGGCGTTCGAGGTCTGGTTCCTGGACCGGGACGGGGAGCGCCGCCAGCCCTGGTCGACCAGTTGGGCGGTGACCACCCGCCTGATCGGCGCCCTCGTGCTGGCCCACGGGGACAGCAAGGGGCTACTCCTGCCGCCGCGCGTCGCGCCGACCCAGGTGGTGATCGTGCCGATCTACCGCAGCGACGGCCAGCGCCAGGCGGTCCTGGCCCGGGCCGGCGAACTGGCGGCCGAGCTGCGCCGGGCCGGCGTGCGCGCCCAGGTGGACGGCCGCGAGGAGGTGACGCCCGGCTTCAAGTTCAACGATTGGGAGATGCGCGGCGTGCCGTTGCGGCTGGAGCTCGGCCCGCGCGACCTGGCCGCCGCTCAGGTCGTCGCCGCCAGCCGCGACACCGCGGAGAAGCAGCCCCTGCCGATGGCCGAGCTCCCGGTTCGGATCCCCCAACTGCTGGAGACCGTCCAGGCCGCCCTCTTCCAGCGCGCGCTGGAGTTCCGGGCGCACCACACCTATACCGCGGCGACCCTGGCCGACCTGGCGGCGCTCGATGAGCAGCCCGGCTTCTACCGCATGAACTGGTGCGGCGGCGGCGCCTGCGAAGACCGCCTCGGCGAATACAAGGCCACCATCCGCTGCATCCCCCTGGACGAGGAAGAGGCCCGGCCGACGGGCAACTGCGCCGTCTGCGGCGCGGCCGGCGAAAATTCGGTGTGGGTGGCGAAGGCGTATTAGGGAGGGTTCCGCATGCCACCCTTCGCCTTTCGGGTCACCGCGCGCGACGGCGCGACGCGCGCCCGGGCGGGCGTGCTGCAGACGCCGCACGGGCCGGTGCAGACGCCGCTGTTCATGCCGGTCGGCACCCGCGGCACGGTGAAAGGGCTGGCCCCGCGCGACCTGAACGAGGCGGGCGCGCAGATCGTCCTCGCCAACGCCTACCACCTCAGCCTGCGACCCGGCGCGGAGCAGCTGGCGGCCTTCGGCGGCCTGCACCAGTTCATGGGTTGGAGCGGCCCGCTCCTCACCGACAGCGGCGGCTTCCAACTGTTCAGTCTGGCGACGCCGGACCGGCGTAACGGCAGCCAGGGGAGCCTGGTCAAAGTGACCGACGACGGCGCATGGTTCACCTCGCCCATCGACGGCTCCCGTCAGCACATCGGCCCGGAACGGTCGATGGAGATCCAGCAAGCGATCGGGGCCGACATCATCATGGCCTTTGACGAGTGTTCCCGCAACGACGACGACGAGGCGGTCGCCGCGCGGTCGATGGAGCGCACCCACGCCTGGCTGTTGCGCTGCCGCGACCGCTGGCGCGAGCAGGAGGCGGCCAAACGCGGCGTGGCGCCCCAGGCGCTCTTCGGCATTGTCCAGGGCGGCAACAGCCGGGCCTTGCGCGAGCGGAGCGCCGCCTTCGTCGCGGCGCTGGGGCTGCCGGGCGTGGCGATCGGCGGCGAGTCGATCGGCTATTCCCGCCCCATGACGGCGTCCATCCTGGACTGGGTGGCCCCACTTCTGCCGGACGACCGGCCCCACTACGCGATGGGGATCGGGGAGCCGGAGGACTTCTTCGCCGTCGTGCGGCGGGGCGTCGACATGTTCGACTCCGTGCTGCCGACCCGCATGGCCCGCAACGGGACGCTCCTGACGTCGCAGGGCCGCTTGCGGCTACCGAGCAGCAGGTACGCCGACGACCAGACGGCGCCCGACCCGCACTGCCGCTGCTACACCTGCCGCACGGCCAGCCGCGCCTACTTGCGCTACCTATTCAAGGCCGAAGAGCTCCTGGCGCCCTACCTGGCGACACTCCATAACGTGTCGTTCTGCCTCGATCTGATGCGCCAGATGCGGCAGGCGATCAGCGACGGCCGGTTCCCGAGCTTCGAGCAGTCGTTTCTGGCGCGGTACCGAGAACAAGCGACGGTCTGAATTCCTCCACCCGCCGGGTAGTGTTCATTCGAACGCTCCCGGGAAGCCGTACAATCTCCACCTGACGTCCGCGATGCGGCCCACCGGCAGCAAGCCAATAACGGAGAGATGCACCAATGGCGTTGCACCTGATTTTAATGGGGCCACCGCAGGCCGGGAAGGGGACGCAGGCGCGGTACCTGGCGACCCGCTTCGGCCTCGTGCACGTGGCGACCGGCGATCTGCTGCGTGAGGTGTCGCAAGAGGACAGCGCCCTCGGCAGGCGCGTCGGTGATCTGCTCCGCCTTGGCGAATATGTCCCCGATGCACTGGTGACGCAGATGGTGGTGGATCGCATGGATGACCACGACATCTTGCTCGATGGCTATCCGCGCACCGTCGCCCAGGCGGAAACGTTGGAGCGGCTCGCGATCCCGATCCACGGCGTCTTCGTGCTGGATGTGCCGGAAGACGAACTGATCGATCGGGCCCAGGAACGCCTGTTCTGCCCCAACTGCAACGCCGTCTACGGCAGCCGGACCAACCCGCCGCGCGAACCCTGTATCTGCGACGTCTGCGGCCACGGCTTGGCCCATCGCCTGGACGACGCGCCGGCCACCGTCCATCGCCGGCTGGAGGTCTATCGCCAGCGCAGCGAGCCGGTGGTGTCCTACTACGAGACCCGCGGCCTCGTGCGCCGCATCGACGGCAGCGGGCCGGTGGCGCAGGTGTCCGCCGCGCTGGAGCGGGCGACGGCGCAACTCTTCCAGCGGCAAGGGCGGGTAGCGGCCGAAACGGTGTAGCCTGGCCTTGCGCCGGCACGCCGCCGCTCGCGGGACAATAGCCGCCCAATCGCCCATAACCCGTCGCGTTTGACAGTGCGCTTCTTCGGATGTATTATCCAGAACGATGAACCATGTGGATGAGCGATTCAATGGCGGCGCCTTAGCCCGGCTGCGGGCGGCGCGCGCGGACATGACACGGGCGGAGCGGGTGGTGGCGGAGTGGATCCTGGCGCGACCGGGGGAGGCGTCACGCTCCACGGCGGCGGCGGTGGCGGAGGCGGCGGGGGTCGGCTTCGGCAGCGTCATCCGCGCCTGCCAGCGGGCCGGCTACCGAGAATTCGGCGCCCTCCGGACGGCGCTGGCGGTGGAACTGTTGGCGCCGTCGGCGCTGGGCGGGGCACTGGTACGCGCGCCGCAAGAGGGCGACCCGGCGGAGTCGGTCGTCCGCGCCGTCTTTGCCGCCGCCGCCCAGGGACTGCGCGACACGGCAGGCGGTCTGGACGCCGCGGCGCTCGCCCAGACGGTGGCGGCGCTGGCGGAGGCCCGGCTGGTGGCCGTCTTTGGCGCCGGCAGCGTCTCCGGCGCCATCGCCCAACTGGTGCAAGTCCGGCTGCTGGGAGCGGGATTGACGGCCTGCTGCTATCCGCACGCCAACGACCACCTCCCGGCGGCAACGACGCTCGGCCCGACGGACGTCGCCATCGGCATTTCCCAGTCCGGTGAGACGGAGAGCGTACGGGCGGCGTTGCAGGCGGCCCGTATCGCCGGGGCGACGACGGTCGCGCTCACCGCCTACGCCCGGTCCGCCGTCGCCCAGGCGGCGGACATCGTGCTGGTGACGGCCATGACGCCCGCCCTACAGGGCGAGCCGGCCACGTCGCGCGTGCCGATGCTGGCCCTGATCGATGCGCTCGCCGTCGCGGTGTTACTTCGGCCTGGCGCGGAGAACGGGCGGGCGGCGACGGCCCAGGGCGGGCGCCAGTAGCCGTGGCATGTGCGGAGGACAGGTAGCAGGCGCGGCCCTGCTCGTACAGGAATAACGAGAGGAAGAGACCATGTCCGTAACCGTCGTCGTCGGGGCGCAGTGGGGTGATGAGGGCAAGGGCAAGGTGGTCGACCTCCTGGCCGCCGATTCCGACCTCGTGATGCGCTTCCAGGGCGGCAGCAATGCCGGCCATACCGTCGTCAACGACTATGGCGAGTTCGCCTTGCACCTCTTGCCGTCGGGGATTTTCAACCCGGCCTGTCGTTGCGTGCTGGGCACGGGCACCGTGGTCGATCCGCCCGCCTTGCTGGCCGAGATCGAGACGGTCACCGCCAAGGGCGTCCGCCTGCCGCCCCTCTCCATCTCCAACCGCGCCCACGTCGTGATGCCCTACCACCGCCTCTTCGACCGCCTGGAAGACGAGGAGCGCGGGCGGTTCCGGGTCGAGACGACCGGGCGCGGCATCGGGCCGGCCTATACCGATAAGGTCGGGCGCGTCGGTATCCGCGTCGGCGAACTGACGCAGGAGACCGTCCTGCGCGACAAGCTGGCCATCGTCCTGGGCCGGCGCAATGCCATCCTCACCAACGTCTATCACGCCGAGCCCTTCGACGCCGCCCAGGTGCTGGCGGAATGCCTGGAATGGGGACGCCACTTGCAACCCTACGTGACCGATACGGTGCCCCTGGTCCGGGCGGCCCTGCGGGAGGGCAAGCGCATCCTCCTGGAGGGTCAGCTCAGCGCGATGAAGGACCTCGACTGGGGCTCCTACCCCTACGTCACCAGCTCTTCACCGACCGCGGGAGGCGCGGCCGTCGGCGCCGGTATCCCGCCGCGCGCCATCGACCGCGTGATCGGCGTCGCCAAGGCCTACAGCACCCAGGTCGGCACCGGGCCGATGCCCACCGAATTCGGCGGGGAACAGGCCGACTCCCTGCGCCGCCTCGGCG
This sequence comes from Chloroflexota bacterium, assembly GCA_025980355.1. Classification (GTDB taxonomy): domain Bacteria; phylum Chloroflexota; class UBA4733; order UBA4733; family UBA4733; genus UBA4733. Next base: position 9,191 of record JAICXR010000046.1, read on the forward strand.
GCGAGTTCGGGGCGACCACCGGGCGTCCGCGGCGCATCGGCTGGTTCGACGTGGTAGTGACGCGCTACGTCGCGGAACTCAACGGCTTCAACCAGTTGGCCCTGACCAAGCTCGACCTACTCGACACGCTGGACGAGATCCCGGTCTGCGTCGCCTATCGTTACCGGGGCGAGCGCCTGGATGACATCCCGGACGAGGAGACCCACGCCAGCTGCGAGCCGATCTACCAGGTCTTGCCGGGCTGGAAGACCTCGACCGCCGCCACCCGCACCCTGGCCGACCTCCCCGCCAACGCCCGCGCTTACATCGATCTGATCACCGAGCAGGTCGGCGTGCCGCTGCACAGCGTCGGCCTGGGGCCGCACCGGGACCAGACGATCGTGCTGTAAGATGTAGCCTGAGGGGCCTGCCGAAAGCGCCCGTTCCGCACCGGTCGTCAGTACCTGTGGGAAAGTGGAACGGCGTCCATCCACGCGCCGGCGACCGCCAACCACGCCCTCGTCGTGGGTGCCTTGTACGCCTGGCTCCTGCGGGTCAGAGCGGCGGGATACGGGTTGCCGGTGTTGGGGCCGGTCGCGGTACTGCTCGACGCGGCGATGCGCCGGGAGAATGCCCCGGTGCCGGATGCCTGTCTGGTCCGTCTCGAGCGCGAACAGATCATTACCGATGTCGCGATTGAAGGGGTTCCGGACCTGGTGGTCGAGATTCTCTCGCGCAGTACCCGCCGCGATCACCTACCGGGTGGAGAGAAGTGGAACCTCTACCAGCGCTACGGCGTGGCGGAATACCTGATCGTTGATCTGAAACTGCGTACGGTTACCCAATACCCGCTCCGGAACGGTGCATATGCGACGCCGCGAGTGCTCGGCGAGAACGATGTCCTGCGTTCGACGCTGTTCCCCGGGATCACGCAAGAGGTGGCGAGTCTGTTCCGCGACCTTCGCACGTCCCGGGCCGGGCGGTAATTCCGCCCGCCGCGGTAGCGACTATGGCTTGGCTGGCCCGACGCTCCGGCGATACACCGTGCGGGCGTCGCCGGTCGGGTCATGGAGGGTAATCGTCTGCTCGCTGAAGCTGGCCACGGCCACCGGCGCCTGCCCGGCGGCAAATAGCTCCGCGTTGCGGGCGATCACGGCCCGGGCGGCGTGCACCACCGCGGTCGGGCGGCGCAGGGAGGCGGCGTCCGCGTAGGTGCCGGCCAGGTCGTTGGCGTTCGCCAGACCGAGGACGCAACGGAAGACCTTCTCCAGGCCGAGCACCAGGCTGTCCTTGCCGTAGCCGAGGGAGACCAGCGAGCCGTCGGGACGGCGCACCTTGCGGAAGAAGTGGGTATTGGCGGTGCGGGAGCCACCATTCTCCGTCCAGTAGCGCAGGCCCCGATACTGGGAGTCGGACTCCACCTTGCCCCGTGTCGCCACCAGTTGGGAGTCCTGGTTCACCGGCCCTTCGAAGTCGGCGGGCGTGAGCCAGTTGTTCTCGTAGATGATCGTCATGCCGTTGGTGTGCGTCACCATCACCTGGGTGCTGTCGAAGGCGTCGAGGCCATGCTCCTCCTTGAGGCGGCGCTTCTGGCCCACGCCATAGAGCGCCAGCGGCGTGAGGTCCAGGTAGTGCATGAACAGGTCGACCCAGTGGATGCCGACATAGCTGAAGGGGTCGCTCTGCTCCACCCACTTGAAGGTCGAGGTGGACACCTCCAGCGGCTCTTCCAACACGCCGCGGGCGTAGAGCGGCGTGCCAAGGCTGGGGCCGAGCTCCTGGAAGATGCGGAGGTGATCCGGGTCGTAGCGCTTGTGCATGTCGACGGCCACGATGCGGTCTTTCCGGCGGGCCAGGTCGATGATCCGATCCGCCTCCGTCAGGTCCAGGCAGAGCGGCTTTTCGGTGATGACGTGGACGCCGTGTTCCAGGGCGGCGAGGGTGGGCGCGGTGTGGAGGTGGTCCGGTGTGGCCACGATCAGCACGTCGAGGTCCGGGAAGTCGCGCAGGATGTCCAGCCAGGGCGTGTCGCCGTGGTAGCCGCGCAGGGGGCGCCCGGTGGCGGCCAGCATCTCCGCTTCGGCCCGGCGGGCGCTGGCGGTGCTGCGCGTGCCGACGGCGACGAGCTCGAAGCCGACGCCCTGGTAGCGGGCGCTCCAATCGTCGAGGCCGACGCGATCAAGATAAGGGGCGATGCCGTTCCGCTGCACGTCCCAGAGCGAGCCGATGACGACATCGGCGCCGAACATCCCGTAGCCGACCAGGGCGCCCTTGACCGTCTTCATGCCGGTAATTCTCCATATACCACCGCACCGCGCGCCAGCAAGGCGTCCAGATGGAGCACCTGCTCGCCATCATCCCAGGAAAAGACGAGCAGATCGGCCGCCCGTCCGGGGGCGAGGGTGCCCCACTGATCGTCGATCCCGAGCATTGCCGCCGGATTGACGGTCGCCAGACGCAGCGCCTCCGCCAGCGTGATGCCGGCAAAGCGGACAGCGTTGCCGATCCCTTCCGCCAACGCCAGCGCCGAGCCGGCCAGATAGGGCGTGCCGGCCAGGTTGACGCGGCGTTCCGGCGTCAGCTCCACCCGCATCCCCATGAACTCCGCGCTGCCCGGCGGCATCCCGGCCACGTGGATCGCGTCGCTGACGAGGATGCTGCGGGTCAGGCCCTTCGCCCGCAGCATGGAGCGGGCGACCGATGGCGGCAGGTGATGACCGTCGAGGATGAAGCCGGCGGAGAGCCGGTCGTCGCCCAGTTGCTCCCAGATATAGTTCGGGTGACGGGGTAGTTGGGCGTGCGCGCCGTTGCCCAGATGGGTGCACAGACGCGCTCCCGCCCGCACCGCGGCGTCGATTTCCGGCGCCGTCGCAGCATGGTGGCCCAGCGCGACCAAGATGCCCTGCGCGGTGAGGCGCTCGATGAGATCGATGGCGCCGGGCAGTTCGGGCGCCAGTGTCACCAGGCGGATCATGCCCCGCGCCGCCTCTTGAAACAGTTGGAATTCGTCCCAGTCCGGCGGTCGCACGTGCGCCAGCGGGTGGGCGCCGCGCGGGCCATCGAGCGGGGAGATGTACGGTCCTTCCAGGTGAATACCGGCGACCGCGTGGGCGATGCCGGCGTCCTGGGCACAGGCGTCGGCGATCGCCCGCAGTGCCCGCCGTGTCTGGCCGAAACCGCCGGTGGTGACGGTCGGCAGGCAGAGGCCGACGCCCGCCTCCCGCAAGGCCACCACGGCCCGGCAGGCCGTCTCCGCCGACGGCGCGGGCGCGTTAAAGTCGAATCCGCCGTAGCCGTTCACCTGGATGTCGATCAGGGCCGGCGCCACCCACTGGGATGGCGTGGCCGACGGGCGTTCAATGGTCGAGATGGTACCGTCCGTGATTGTCAAAGCGACCGCCCGACCGTCGCTCACGTCCCGGGCTGTGATCTGCATCGTGCCGACTCCCTCCTGCGACTGAGGAGGATAGCACGCAACGATCGCTTGGGACGATGCCCCGTCGCGACCGCCGAAGAGAGCGGCTTCCGCGCGGGGAAGGCCGGTAATTACTGCTTCGGCGGTTCCGTCTTGTTGGCGGAGCTGTCCGGCTCATGAACCTCGGCCTTTGGGTGCTGATCCGTCGCCGCGACGGTAGGGTTAGCCGTTGGCCCTTGGCTGTGGCTCGTCGACGGCGATGGACTTGGTGGGGTCGCCGGCG
>JAICXR010000016.1 GCA_025980355.1 Chloroflexota bacterium
GGCCCATCGCCGGCAGCGCGCCGGTCAGGGCGGCGCCGGCTTGAGCGAGGCCCAGGTGCGGCGCGCGCGCGCCGCCTACTATGCGCTGGTGAGCTTTGTCGACGCGAAAGTGGGGCACATCCTCGGGGCGCTGGAGCGCGTCGGCCTAGCCGGCGAGACGCTGGTGATCTACACCAGCGACCACGGCGAGCTGCTGGGCGAGCACGGCCTGTGGTGGAAAGGCTCGTTCTTCGAGCACAGCAGCCGGGTGCCGCTGATCGTCCGCTGGCCTGGCCACGCGCTGGCGGGCGTCCGCACGGCGGCGATCTGCTCGCTGGTGGATCTCACCGCCACACTGCTCGACGCCGCCGGCGCGACGAGTCCCCACGCCCTCGACGGCGATTCCCTGGCGCCCCTGCTGCGGGATCCCGCCGCCCCCTGGAAGGACGAGGCCTTCTGCGAATACTATGGCCCTTCCGTCGGGCGGGCCAGCCGCATGCTCCGGGCGGGTCGCTGGAAGCTCAATGTCTACCACGGAGAGCCGAGTGAGCTGTACGACCTCGCCGCCGACCCCGGCGAGTGCCGCAATCTGGCCGGCCGGCCCGAGCTCGCGGCGGTCGAGCGGGCGCTGCTGCGCCGCTTAACGCAGGGCTGGGACCCTGCGGCGATCGACGCGTCCGTCCGGCTCAGTCAGCGCCAGCGCGCGGTGACCGCGGCGGCGCTGATGGGCGCGGGGCGGCAGTAGGGCAGCCGGCCGAGCAGAGTCGGCGCCACGCCGTGACGTGCTCGCTGGCAGAAGCCGGCTGGATGCGGTGACGTCATACCGGATCGGAAGATCGGCGGAACAACCGAGCTGCGCGCACATTCATCCTCGGCTCCGCTGCGCCTCCGTAATCACCGCCAGCGCCCCCGGTACGTCCAGGCGGTTGTGGGCGAAGACGGTGGTCTGCAGGTCATCGCTCAGCATCCCCTCGTACTTCTCCGTCGCCTTCACTGGGAAGGTGGCGGCAAGTTCTTCTGGCGCAGGCGGTTGGCGGAGGGCTTCGGCATAGGCGGCCTGAATTTGGGCGGGGTCGGCATTGGTAAAGAGGAGCGCGATGCCCTCGTCGACGGCTTCGAGGTTGGCGACGTGCCGGCCGATGGCGAGCAGCGTGCGGTTGATGCGGGAACCCGTCCAGGTGAACCACGCCGTCTGCGCACCCTCGACGAACCAGGGTGAGTGCAACAGTCGGGTCTCCCGTGCGGTGGTGCGCGCCGTTACCAGCATCTGCCTGCCCCTTGCATCCAGGTAGGGCGGCAGGTCGTTCCGGCGCAAGACCTCGCGCATCTTTTGGCGCACCATTCCGTGGATCTCGGCGCTGCCGGCGGTTTGGAAGCGCGGCACTCTGCCCGCCCGCGACGGTTCAACCAGCACCTCGTGCCGACGGGCGTCGATTTCTAGGATTTTCCAGCGCCGACCGGCCAGGATGAGGTGAGTCCCGACATCGACGTTTGGCGAAGCGACCACGGTGCCGATGGCCCGCCCACCGGCGACGACGCGCAGCTCGGTCTTCGCCATGAAGACGGCGTAGAAATCCAGACTGCGGACGGTGCGCTCGCCGCTCAGGTCGAGGATGAGCGGCCCCTCCGCCGTCTGCTCGACGAGGTCGGCCTGGCCCATGCTGCGCAGCACCTGCATGAAGGTGGCCTGATCGACGTTGTGGAACGGGCCCTGCCGGACCAGCACGTCGAAAAGGACGCCGGCCGCTGTCCCACCGGTCTGGGCAATGACGCTCAGGACTTGTTGCACCAACGTGGAGACATGCAGACGCTCCAGATCCGGCGGCTCGCACCAGCGCTCCAACAGCAGTTCGACCAGGGCGATGGCGTGCAGCAGCTTCGGTGCAATCCGGTCCACGATGGAATGGGCCTGGGAAGGATCGGGCTCCTCGACGAACATCCAAAGTTCCGACGCTTCGCCGTCGTGACGACCGCTGCGGCCGAGGCGTTGGGCCAGGGCATTGACGGACCAGGGCGGCCCAATCTGGCCGACCGACGTGACATTGCCGATGTCGATGCCGAGCTCAAGGGTGCTGGTGCAGAGTGTCGCCGTCGGCGTGGTGGCGCGCAACGCCTCCTCCGCCTCCTCCCGAATGCCTCTGGCGAGCGAGCCGTGGTGGGCGCGAAAGCGGCCCCGTCCACCCGCCTGCTCGGCACGGCGATTGAGCGCGTCGGCGTAGCGTTCGACATCGGTGCGGCTGTTGGTAAAGATGAGGGCCGCCTTGTCGCGGAACGCCTGGTAAAGGTCGGCGGCCAGGTGGTCATTGAGGAGGTCATCCGTCTCGTCGGTCGGGTCTCCCGACGGGTTCGGCGCCGCCGCCGTTCGACCGTCGGAGTGCTGCACGTACGTCTTGATGACCAGGCGCACTTCCTTCTGGTTGGTCGGGTCGGTAATCAGGTGGACGGTGTCGGTTGGGCGTGGCGCGAGCCAGCGCACGCTCTTGGCCGGCTCGCCCAGGGTGGCGGAGAGGCCGATCAGGCGCACGTGACGGGCCCTGTACCGCGCGACGCGGGCGAGGAGGCTCTGCACATGGGCGCCGCGCTCCGTGCCGATGAAGGCGTGCAATTCGTCGATGACCACGAACTGCAACTGGGCAAAGAGGCGGGGCAGGTCCTGGGGATGGTTAATCAGCAACGACTCGATCGACTCCGGCGTGATGAGGAGCACCCCCGAGGGGGAGTGCAGGACCGTCCGCCGTGCCGCGGCGCCGACGTCGCCGTGCCACTTCTGCACATTAATGCCGGACCGTTCGCAGAGGTCCTCCAGACGGCGGAACTGGTCGTTGATCAGCGCGCGGAGGGGGCCGACGTAGAGGGCGCGGATGCTGCCGCCGGGGTCGGGGGCGAGGAGGGAGAGGATCGGCAAGAATGCCGCTTCCGTCTTCCCGCTCGCCGTCCGCGCCGCGATCACCAGATGGTCTGGCGTGTCAAGCACGGCATGGATCGCCTCGACCTGGATTGGCCGCAGCTCCGTCCAGCCCATGTCGTAGAGGCGCTCCTGCATGGCTGGGTCAAGTCGCTCGAAGGCGCTGCGTGCTGTTGCCATAACGTCTCTTCTCGATGGTCCGCTACAGCCTGAACGTCGCCAGCTCATCGGTGCCCTCGGGATCGTCCGGGCGCATTTCGGGCGTCTCGGGCGCGGTGCTCGCCGGGTCCGGCGAGGACTCGACCGGCGTGGCGGCCAGGATGTCCTGCCAGCGCGCCTCGGGGTGCTGTTCTAGCAGCGAGAGGAGGCCGACAAAGGCTTTTGCCGTATCGCGCGGCGTCCTGAAGTATTCCGCGCCGAGCGTCCGGGAGCAGTGCAGCATGAAGGCTTGCAGGGCGTCGTCGGTCAGGAGATAGCGCGCGGGATCGCCCCCCGCCTGGACATGGCGGATGTTGTGGAGCAGGACGTACAGTTCTTCCGGCGAGAGGTTGGCGAGCCGAATCACCGGCCCCGAGAGGTCGCGCAGGCCGGCCCCGGCCAGGCTGTTCTCGGCAAGGCGGGTCGCCAGCGCCTCATAGCTGAACAGGCCGCGGCGACGGTCCTCTAGGAAGGCGTCGGTACCGCCGAACAGGAAGCCGATGCCCGAGGCGTTGCCCTGGAGGCAGTCGTTGACGATGCGGAGGATCATCTCGTAGTTGGCATTGCGCGCCTGGGCGTTGTTCAGGCGATGGGAGAGCACGCCCAACTCGTCGAGATTGACCAGCAGGCCGGCATAGCCGGCGAGCTTGACGAAGGCGGCGAAGAGCTTCAGATAGTCGTAGATTGCATCGTCGTCGATGATAGAGCGGACGCCAAGGTCCTGGCGTGCCTCCAGCTTGCTCGCATATTGGCCGCGCAGCCAGCGCAGGGCGGCGGTCATCAGGCGCTCATCGTCGGCCTGGTAACCGTCGAAGTACTTGGCGAGCACCGCCGTAAAATCGTAGCCGCTGACCAGGTCCTGGATGGGTCGCAGACGCTGGCGCATGGCACGGACCACGTCGGCGTCGGTCCCGTTGGCGTCGCGAACCGCTTGATCCACGCTGGAGACCCACCGCTCTACCACACTGGCCAGGGCCCCACCCTCCGGCTTGGCGCGTATCGCGGCATTGCGCAGCAGTTCGGCGTACAAGGCGCGAGCCTGCCCGCCGGAGCCGTAGAGCCGCCGCGTGGTGGTCACATCGGCCGTCAGGACAACGAATCGGCGCTCCAGGGCGATGGCCCGCAGCAGATTGAGGAAGAAGGTCTTGCCGGCCCCGAACCGGCCGATGACGAAGCGAACGGTCGCGCTGCCGTGTTCGATCCGCTCCAGGTCCTGGAGGAGCGCCGTCACCTCGTCTTTGCGTCCCACCTGGATGTGTTGCAGCCCGATCCGGGGCACGACACCGGCCCGGAGGGATTGGATGACGGCATCCCGTTCGCGGGGGCGAATCTCCATGCCGCCTACTCGCGCGTCTCGACCAGGCGCCTGTTGACATGCAGGCTGCCGGTATCCTCAATCAGCAGGTCGCCCAGGGCATCTTCGGCCCAGGTATTGATCGCCGCAACCGTATCGTCCGGCATCAGGCGGTGGCGGCGCACCAGCGCCACAAAGGCCGGTCGCTCCCAATCCGCCTGCTCCAGCAGCGCCTGAAGCACCGGTTGGTAGCGGGGTGGGAGGCCAGCATACTGGTCCTCCTCCGTCTTGCCTGGCGCGGAGTGGGCGACGGACGGCGGTTGCGCCTGGCAGTCCTCCTGCTCATCCGCGAAGACGTCGGCGAGCAGGCGCTGGGCATCCCGGGTATCGGCGAGTACTCGCCGGACGGCCCGGGGGTCGAGGGAGACGCGGATGGGCGGTGCTGCCGCGGGTGGCGCCGTGGCGACGGTCGGACCGGCGGCCTTCCGGTCCCTGGCCGTGCCTACTGTGGTTCGCCAGAGCGTCAGCAACGGCGTCACCTGATCGCTGCTGAGGGCATCTGGGACCAGGACCGGCGGGCACGCCGACCAACCGAAATGTTCGAGCACGCCGTGACTGGAAGGGTAGTAGGAGATGAGCCGGGTCGCCGGTGGGAGCGGCAGGACGAAGCCCTCCGGGAAGCTTCTGGCGAACGCCGCAACGAAGGCGTCGCGGTGCCGGGCGAATTCGCGGGTGGTCCCGAGTTTCTGGGGCACACGAAGCCGCCAGAGCAAGCGCCAGGCCCAGGCGGCGGGGATGGGTTTTTGCCAGGCGCTGAGCCAACCGAGCACGGCAACATCGACGGTCATATTGTTCTTCACATCGAGTTGATCGACCAATAGCTCGAGGGAAGGGCGCGGGATATCGGTGACATGGTGGACGGCGGTGGCGTAGGCCAGAAGCTTGTAGATGAGCATTCGCGCGCCGTCGTCCGCCGGGCAGAGCGGCAAGAGGCGGACGAGCTCCCCGGCGAGCACATTTCCATCGCATTTATCGAGAAGCAGCCGCCGTTCTATCCCTTCCACAAACATCGTCATGAAGGCTGGATGATCGGGGAGTCGGGTTCTGCCCGCGGCCAGCCATCGGAGGTAGGCGCCGCGTTCCGGCGCCGTGAGGTCGCGATACGAGACAAAGGGAGCCGATGATGTGGCGGACGTCGCCCCTCGTGCGACCACCGGCAGGCTGAAGTCGATGCACGCACGATCGCGCCCCGGGGGAACTCGCGGTGCGCCATACGTGAATGGCTCCCGGATGCTGTACGGACCGACGCTGAGCGTTTCCCCTGCCCCATACCAACGGACGCTCGTCGCTGGACGACGTACGGAAGTTGTTGCCTCCCGGTGAATGGGTGCCGGCGGGCGCGGCGGGAGCGTCTCGCCACGACGTGCCGGCACCCTGGCGCTGGCGATTGTCGTCGGGCCAATCGGACTTCGGTCTGCCTGCCTGCCGGAGGGGCGTACTCCGCGCCCGGCGCTGGGCGACTCGTGGGGGGTGTGAGGCGTAGGATGCGCCGCCGACGCCAGCGCTTCGCCGAGTTTCCGAAACAGGTCATCCAGCATGAATAGGCGCACCTTCACCCGACGGCGGGATCGTGGAAGCGTGACCCGAGCGGAGCCGCGCACCTCGCCAGAATACTGCTTGTGGCCGGTTCGCACAACTCAGCGTGGATATGCCGTCGTGACACCGCCGTCCACGGTGACCACGCAGCCGGTCGTCTTGGCGGAGCGATCGGAGCAGAGGAATAGCACAGCTTCCGCGACATCTTCCGGGTAGACGTTGACTTTGAGGATGGCGCGGGAGCGATAAAACTCCTCAAGGTTCTCCAGGCTCACGCCGTGGGAGCGGGAGCGCTCCTCGCGCCACTGGGCGTTCCAGATGCCGGAGTTGCGGAAGACGGCATCCGGCGCCACCGCGTTGACGCGGATGCCGGCGGCGCCGCCCTCCTCGGCGAGGCAGCGCGTCATTTGCAACTCCGCCGCTTTGGCGGTGGCGTAGGCCAGCACGTTCTTGGCGGCAGACAGGCCGTTCTTGGAGGACATGATCACGAGGTTGCCGCCCAATCCCTGGGACCGAAAGACGGCGAAGGCGGCGCGCGCCGTGAGGAAGTAGCCGGTGGTCAACACCGCATGCAGCTTGTTCCACTCCGCCAGGGAGGTCTCCTCGACGCTATGCGAGGCGGCAAGCCCGGCGTTGGGCACCACGATATCGACGCCGCCATAGGCCAGGACGGCCGCTTCGAATGCTGCCTCGATCGCCCGCTCCGAGGTGACGTCACAGGGCAGGCCGATCGCCCGGCCGGGGCCGCATGCCTGTTCGATTTCTTTGGCAACGGCGGCAGCGCCTTCGGCGTTCACATCGAGCAGCGCCACGTGGGCGCCTTCCGCCGCCAAGCGCAACGCCGTGCTGCGTCCGATGCCGGACGCTCCGCCGGTAATGACGGCCACGCGGCGGGCCAGTTCGCGCTCAGGCGGGCGCATGGCGAGTTTGGCGCGCTCCAGCGGCCAGTATTCGATGGCGTAGGCATCCGCCGCGGAGAGGGAGATGAAGCGATTTAGCGACTGCGCGCCGCGCATCACGGCGATTGCGCGGTGGTAGAGAGCGGCGGTGTTCCGCGCGGCCGCGGCGTCGACACCGGCCGTCACCAGGCCGATGCCGGGCAGGAGGATGACGCGAGGCCGCCGATCGAGCCGAACCTGACCGGGCACCGCATTGGCGGCGAAGTAGGCGTCGTAGCGTTCCACATACCCGTCGACCGCGCGCTGGAGGACGGCGATCAACTGGGACGCCGGCGCCGTGGCGGCATCGGCGACGAAGAGCGGCTGCACCTTCGTATACATGACATGGTCCGGGCAGGCTGCGCCGACGCTTGCCAATTGCTCGGCGAGGGCGCTGCCCGTGAAGTCCAGTACGTCGTCACTCTGGTCGACGTGCAATACTACTCGCTGCTCGGCGCTGAGGAGGCCGCGCAGCGCCGGTAAGAAGGCGAGGAGCCGGCGACGCCGTTCCTCCGCCGCAAGCGGCGCGACGACGGATGCGCCGAACGGCTGCCTCCCCTGGCTGCGCTCGGCGATGAACGTTTCCAGTTCGCTGATCACTCGAATCGTCCGGTCGTAACACTGGCGGGCATCCGGCCCCCAGGTGACGAGGCCGTGTTTCTCCAGGAAGATCATCTCGGCGTCCGGGTTGGTGGCAAGGGCCTGGGCGACCAGCGTGCCCAGTGCAAAACCGGGACGCACGTAGGGCACCCAGATCATGCGCCGCCCAAAACGCTGCTCGGCCAGGGCGCGGCCGCCTTCGGTGGCGCAGAGGCTGATCGCGGCGTCGGCGTGGGTGTGGTCGACATGGCGCGCCGGCACTACCGCGTGCAGCAAGGTCTCGATCGAAGGGCGGGGGGCCCGGGGATCGAGCAGGCTACAATCGAGATATGCCACCATCTCGTCGTCGGTCATGGCGCTTCGGTCCGTGAGGGCGCGCACGTCCGCCAGGCGCAAGGGGACGAAGCCGGCCAGCTGGATCGTTGCCAGGTCGAGGCCGCTCCCTTTGACGAGGAGGGTTTCCACCTCCCGCCCCCGGAAGTCGACGCTCGTCAGCTTGCAAGACGTGTTGCCGCCACCGTAGTTGACGATCCGCACGTCCTGGCCCAGCAGGCGCGAGCGATAGGCGAGCAACTCCGGCTCGCTGAGGCCGGTGGTGTCCGCGTCCTGCCAGAGGTTATCCATAGGGTGGCCTTTCGTTTTTGCCGGCGTCCTTGACAAGGGCCGCGGACGTAGTATGATAAGCCGCACCGTTCGACAAGGAGAGGTGCATTAGCCAACACAGTACGCACCCTGCCGGATGTTATCCTTGCGGACTCGTTCCGCGCCGTGAGCCGAAGGCCGGTTCAGCCGGCGGGGGTGCGGTCGTTCGCCGCTTACCTGGCCCGCGCGCGTTGCCGTTGCGATTTGGAAGGCTGCCACTATGACCACCACGAACGTTGCCGAGTTCGCCGTGCTTGTATCGCTGCTGGCGCCGATAGTCATGCTCCGGCGGCGACAGGCGCCCGCCCGACAGCGCGTCGCGCTACGCGTCGACGGCCGTGTCGCCGGTAGGGTCTTCCTGCTGGGGGCGCTCCTCTTGACCATGGCATCTGTGCCGGGTCTGATCGCCGTGCCGAGCGCGCAGGCTCAAACGACGACGGGGACGGCGACGACGGGGACGGCGACGCCGGGAGCGACGACATCAACCACGGGAACCGCGACGACGGCGACGAGTGGCGTCTCCACGACGGGGACAGCGACCGCGGCCACGGGTACCGCCTCGACCACCGGGACGGCGACGGCGGCAGCAACGACGGGGACCGGTACGGCTGCCGCGGCCGCCGCCAACCAGGCGGCGGAACCGGGGATCTCGGCGGACTTCGGCCCGACCGAGCCCTACTACAGCGACGTGCTTGCCGGCTGGATCAGCAAGGGCTACCCGGACGCCACGCAGACGGTCGACATCCCGGTGTTGAAGTACAGCGATTCAACCGGCGGCACCTATTGCAGCGGGCCGACGGACTATACCGGGTCGACCGGCGTGCAACTGGGCGCCGCCCAGGTCTGCGTCCCGGCCAGCCCGACGACGACGGGACTCTCCGCGACGCTCCTGGCGAACACGCCGGAAGCCGGCAACGTGCAGTACTGCAAGGCGGACATCAATAGTACGTCCGCCAAGCAGGGCTATTGCAATGCCACGGTCGACGGCAAGTCGAACGTCCTCCTCTGGAACAACGAGGACGGGTCGCTCACCTGGAAGATCGATGTGCCGCAGACGGGACGCTACGACCTGCTGGTCGATTACTACGCGGTGGCGGGCAAGGACGCCTCGATCGGGCGCGAGGTGCTGATCGACGGCAAGTATCCCTACCTGGAGGCCCATCGCGTCGCCTTTGATCGGGTCTGGGTGAACTCCGGCCCGGTGACGGTGGACAACCAGGGGAACGACATTCGACCGCCGGTGGCGGAAGCCCGCTCCTGGCAATCGGTGCGGGCGAACGACTCGCTCGGCCTGTCGCGCGATCCGCTGGAGTTCTATCTGACCGCCGGTGCCCATACGCTGGAGCTGAACGCCGTGCGCGAGCCGATGGCGCTCGCCTCCCTGAAGCTCGTGCCGCCGTTGCAGCAGCCGACCTATCAGCAGGCTCTGGCCCAGTGGCAGTCGCAGGGCCTGAAGCCGGTCAGTAACATCAACCTGACCATCCAGGCTGAGGATGCCACGGCGCGCAACGACCCGACGATCCGCGACCAGACCTCCAACGACCCGAACAGCCTACCGTATTCCTTCGGCCACATCCGGCTCAACACCTATGGCGGGAGTGCCTGGGACCAGGGCGGTCAGTGGGTGGAATGGACCTTCGCCGTGCCGCAGGACGGCCTCTACTCGATGACCTTCCGGGTGAACCAGGGCGGCCAGGGGCACATGAACGTCTATCGCGACATCGAGCTTGACGATCAGTTTCAATATCAGGAGTTGAAAGAGTTCCCGATCGGTTTTAACCTGGACTGGGAGAACATCTGCGTCTGCAACGCCCAGGGCCAGCCCTACCTGATGCATCTGACGAAGGGGACGCACGTCCTCAAGATGACCGACCGTGTCGGCCCGATTCGGCAGACGGTGCAGGATCTGCAGACGGTGGTCGCGGAGATCGGTTACTGGCAGCGCCGGATCGAGCTGATCACCGGCCAGAACCCGGACCCGAACCTGGAATATGACCTCGATCAGAAGATGACCGATTTGCTGCCGTCCTTCAAGTCGATGACCCAGAAACTGGACGCCAACGTCAAGCTGCTGACCGACCTCAACGGCGGGCAGATGCCGGATACGGCGAACTCCCTGGTGACCGTATCCGCCTACCTCAAGCGCCTAGTTGGCCGGCCCGACACCATCGCGGTCAACGTCGTGAACTTCGACACCTACAGCACGCAACTGGCGACCTGGCTGTTGGACATCCAGCAGGAACCCGTCTGGATGGACCGGTTCTACGTCGCTGGCCCGGACTACAAGGTGCCGCCGGGCCCCTCACCGCTCTGGGAGAAGGCGATCTTCACCATTCGGAATTTCTTCGGCTCCTTCATCTTCAACTACACCGGCGTCGGTAGCATCTACAACGCCCAGAATAGCAACGGGCACCCGATCATCACGGTCTGGACGGCGCGCGGTCAACAGTGGGGCCTCATCCTGAAGGACCTGATCGAGACGGACTTCACGCCGAAGACCGGCGTCTATGTCAACTTGGATGTCTTCCCGCCGGGCACGCTCGGCGGCGCCAACTCGGTCCTGCTGCTGTCGCTCACCTCGGGCGCGGCGCCAGACGTGGCGACCGGCCTTGATGCGAACACGCCGGTGCAGTTCGCCATCCGCGGGTCGATCTACCCGCTGGACAGCTTCCCGGACTATCCGCAGGTGGCCCAACAGTTCTTGCCCGGCGCGCTCGTGCAGTTCAAGTACCCGCCTTCGGGGCCAACCAGTCACATCTATGCGCTGCCGGAGACGCAGAACTTCCAGATGCTGTTCGTGCGCACCGACATCCTGTCGGCCTTGAATCTGAAGATCCCGCAGACCTGGCAGGATATCTACGACATGATCCCGACCCTGCAACAGAACGGCATGGAGTTCTACTACAACACCAGTACGGATATCCAGACCGGCGGCTTTAGCCCCTTCCTCTTCCAGCACGGTGGCAGTTACTACACGCAGGATGGCCTGCGCTCGGCACTGGACACGCCGCAGGCGCTCGCCGCCTTTAAGCAGTGGACGGAGCTCTACACCAACTACCGCGTCCCGATTCAGGCGAACTTTTACAACCGCTTCCGCACCGGTGAGATGCCGATCGGCGTTGCGGACTACAATACCTACATCTCGCTCTCCGTCGCCGCGCCCGAGTTGATCGGGCGCTGGAAGATGGTGCCTATGCCCGGGACGATGCAGAGCGGCGTGGACAACCGCTCCGCCGGCGGTTCCGGCGAGACCGTCATGATGTTCCAGGCGACCGCCCACAAGCAGCAGGCGTGGGACTACATCAAGTGGTGGCTCTCGGCGCCGGTGCAGCAGCGTTATGCCGCCGAGATTCAGAGCCTGCTGGGCGTATCGGCGCGCTGGAATACGAGCAACGTCAACACCCTGCGGAGCCTGCCCTGGCCGCAAGCGGACATCCAGTCCATCCTGCAACAGTGGCAATGGTTCCAGGAGAACCCGATCGTGCTCGGCGGCTACTACACGCCGACCTATCTCTCGAACGCCTGGAACATGGTAGTCCTCTCTGGCGGCAATCCCCGCGACGCCATGAACTATGCGGTGCGCGCGATCAACGAGGAGTTGGCGCGCCAGCAGGCCGAGTTCGACGTCAAGGTGCCCGGGCAAGGGCAGCAGTTGACCGAGGCGGCAGGGCAATAGGACCGGGGGCGGCGCTCGTGTATGATAGGCGCCGGCCCCGGTAGGAGGAAGGAGATGAGCGATCCATGGCACGAGCAGTAGTTGCCGAGCGGACGACGGTTCGCCGCACGGGTTTTACGGCCTTTTGGCGCAAGTGGGGCGTTTACTACTTGATGATGTTCCCCTGGCTGCTCATATTCTTCATCTTTACGGTGATTCCAGTGTTGGCGGCCTTCGGGCTGAGCTTCACCTACTTCGATATGCTCCAGCCCCCGCGCTTCCTCGGGGCGTCGAACTATCGCATCCTCTTCGTCGACGACAGCATCTTCTACACCACGATCCGGAATACGATCTACTTCGCCTTCATCTCCGGTCCGCTCGGCTTTTTCCTTTCCTTCTTCTTCGCCTGGCTGATCCACCAGGTGCGCGGTCGCGCGCTCTTCGCGACCGCCCTCTACGCGCCGGCCATGACGAGCAGCATCGTTCTCGCCATCTTCTTCAAGCAGAACCTGTTCTCGGGCGACCAGTACGGCATCCTGAATCACTTTCTACTCAGCCTCGGAGTGGTCCAGGAGCCGATCATCTGGCTGCAAAATCAGGGGACACTGATGCCGGTGGTGATCCTGGTCTCGCTGTGGGCAAGCATCAACACAGGCTTCCTGATCTGGCTGGCGGCGCTCGGCAGCGTGTCGCAGGAGCTCTATGAGGCGGCGCGCATCGACGGGATCCGCAACCGCTTCCAAGAGATGTGGTACGTGACCCTCCCATCGTTGAAGCCCCAGATCCTGTTGACGTCGGTCCTCGCCATCGTCGCGGCCTTTGGCCAGTACGACATCCAGCAGCAGTTGGCCGGCTTGCCGAGCCCGCTCTACGCGGTTGACACCATCGTGATGCACATGCTTGACTATGCCTTCATCCGCTTCGAGATGGGCTATGCCTCCGCCATCGCCGTCATCTTGTTCATCGTGTCCTTCGGCTGCTCCCGGCTCCTGTTCCGGGTGTTCGCGTCGGATGATTGAGGCGATAGTCGACGGGTGTCCGACGTAGCATTTCGCGGCGCGGCCGCCTGGCAGGTCGAGAGAGATAGAGGAGGATCGCCACCATGGCAATAGCCTTTCCCCTTCGCCGTCGGCGGCGCGTTGCGATCGGCAGCACGAAGGTCCATAAAGAGCCGGTCGGCATCTATGTGGTGTTGATCCCACTCTCGATCCTGGCGATCTTGCCGATCGTCTTCATGACCTCCCAGGCGTTGAAGCCGATCGACGAGCTCCTGAAGTTCCCGCCGGACCTGATCGTCCAGCATCCGACGATGATCAACTTCCAAAACCTGTTGATTGCCACGTCCGCCACCTCCGTCCCCTTCACGCGCTATATCTTCAATAGCGCCTGGGTGACGGTGGTGCAGGTCATCGTTGGCGTCACCATCGGCAGCCTCTGCGCCTATCCGCTGGCCAAGATCCAGGTGCCGGGCGCCAAGCTCATCATGGCGCTGGTCATCGCCGCCCTGGCCTTCCCGGCCCAGGTGCTGGCCATTCCCAACTACCTTGTCGTGTCGTCGCTGCACATGGTCGATACCTACTGGGCGCTGATCATCCCGGCGCTCGGCGCGTCCTTCAACGTCTTCGTGATGGTCCAGTTCATGTCCCAGATCCCCACGCCCCTGCTAGAGGCGGCGAAAATCGACGGGGCGCGCGAGTGGACCATCTTCTGGCGACTGGTGATTCCCATGGTCCGGCCCGCCATCGCCACGATCGCCTTCCTCACGTTCACGGCCGCCTGGAACTCCGCCGGTCCGGCGCTGATCTACGTGCGCACCGAGTCGATGCGCACCTTGCCGTTGGCGATTGCCACGCTCGGCGTCTCCACAAACATCGCGACGATCGGTATCGTTCAGGCTGCCAGCTTGCTCCAGTTCATTCCTAGCCTGATCATTTTCCTGCTCTCCCGAGCGGGGATGATGCAGGCATTGGCGCATACCGGGATCAAGGGATGAGGCTGGGTACGTCTGTGGGCATGAAAGGAGAGCGAACCATGCTGCAGCAGTGGATCAAGCGCGCCGTCGTCGGTGGGGCGATGGCGGGGTTGCTGAGTCTCGCGCTGCCGCTGGCGGCGTCGGCGGACTTTGGCATCGGCTACACCATCGATCCCGAGCCGGGGATCGGGCGCGACCCGGCGCCGGTCTCCTATGTCTATGACCACGAGATCACGCTGCTGGCGTCGCTGCAGGATAGTCCGGCGCCGTCGATGAAGAACCCTTCGGACATGTTCCTCGATCCGACGAACCAGCATCTATGGATCGCGGACACGGACAATAACCGGCTGATCGAACTCGATCAGAACGATGCCTTCCTGCGGATCGTCGGTCAGACCGCCGCCAACGCGCCGAAGACGCAGGCGACCCTCAACGGGCCGCAGGGGCTGTTCGTGGCTCCGGATGGGACGATCTACGTTGCCGACTCCGGGAACAGCCGCATCGCCGTCTTCGACAAGACCGGCAAGTTTCTGCGCGCCTATGGCAAGCCGGAAACGGAGCTGCTGAAGACCGACGCCAGCTACAAGCCGACGAAGGTGGTGGTTGATCCGAGCGGTCGCATTTACGTCGTAAACGGCGGCGGCGACTTCCGTGGCGTTATTCTGATGGATGCCACCGGTACCTTCCGCGGCTTCTTCGGCGCGAACCACAACCTCTTCAGCCTGACGTCCATGTTTACCCGCCTCTTCGCCACCGCCGAGCAGAAGGCGCAGATAGCCAAGACCTTGCCGAGCTCCGACACCAATATGTATCTGAGCGGCGATGGCTACCTCTATACCGTATCGGCCACGGCGCAAATGGGCCAGATCAAGAAGCTCAATTCGCTGGGCAAGGATGTCTACAAGGTGACCAACCACAGCCACCTGTTCGGGCTGACCACCGACTCCACGCAAGCCTTCTTCGGCGAGAAGCCCATTGGGAACCAGCAGTTCCCGCAGTTCGTGTCGATCACCGTGGATAACACCGGCATCATTTCGGCGCTGGACGCCGGGTCGGGGAAGATCTACCAGTACGACCAGAACGGCAACATGCTCGACATTTTCGGCGGGAAGCAGAACAGCCAGAACGGCTACTTCGACTACCCGGCAGCCCTGGCCATCCGGCCGAACGGCAACATCTATGTGCTGGACTCCAGCCGCAAGGACATCCAGGTTTTTCGCCCGACGCAGTTCGCCACCATGATCCACGAGGCAAGCGTGCTCTTCTATGATGGTAAGTACCAGGCATCGGCGACGATCTGGCAGCAGTTGCTGAAGATGGACGCCCACTACAGCTTGGCGCACGACCTGCTCGGCCAGTGCTACCTGAACATCGGGCAGTACGGCGGCACGACGCAGGACTACGTGCAGGCCATGCAGCAGGAGCAGTTGGCCGAGGATCGCACCAACTACTCCGCGGCGTTCGCTCAATATCGACACGACTGGGCCGAACAGAACTTCGGCCTGATGCTCGGCATCGTAGCGGGTGCCATCGTCGTGGTGGTGGTGGTAGCGCGTCCGATTGGACGGTTAGTAGAGGCGGCGATGAAGATGGGGTAACGACGCTTCGGCGCCAGGAAACGTTCAGAGTCGGACGCAAGCGCGCACAGGTCCATCCGGTCGCCGGGGCGCTTGCCAAGGTTCTGAAACACAGCGTGCTCGTGCTGCGCCGACCGAGCGAAGCGATGTGGGAACTGAAGTACGACGGTCAGTGGATCGCCGTGCCCATTCTCCTCGTGCTGGCTGTGTGCATCCGGCTGATCACGATCGAAGTGACCTCCTACGAGTTCACGACGGTCGAGCCGGCGGATACAAATCTTATCCTCGAAATGGCGAAGGTGCTCGTCCCGTGGGTCACCTGGGTGGTGGCGGGGTACGGGGTGGCGAGTATCTTCTACGGCGAGGGGACGTTCAAGAACGTGGCGGTGGCCAGTGCCTACGCGCTGGTGCCGTATATCCTCTTTGAGGCGGAATATACGGCGCTCTTCTCGCACATTCTGTCCCTTGACGAGAAGGTGATCTACTATTTCGGCCAGACGTTGATCACGGTATGGATGCTCCTGCTGTTCTTCATGCAGTTGAAAGTCATTCACGACTTTTCGCTGGGGAAGTCTATCCTGGTAGGTGCGGTGTCGGTGCTCGGCATGATCGTGCTCTGGGTACTGATCGCGCTGACCTACCTGTTGACGCTGCAGTTGATCCAGTTCTTCGTGGAAGTCGGCTACGAATTTGTGACGCGCGGGCCATAGCTACGCGCGCTGGATGAGGAGATGTCGCATGGGCAGTAATCGGGTACGCCGGCTAGCCTTGGTCGCTGCCTTCGCGGTCCTGGCGGCGGCGCCGCTCACGGCGCAAGCCAGCCGCCCGCCGGCGGTTATTGCGCAGACCAGCATCGGCGGCACGGGGACGCCGGCGCCAACGCCAGCCGCGGGGACCTCGACGACCACGGGCACGTCGACGGCGTCCACCGGGACCGCGGCGGCCCAGGGCGGGGCGCCGCCGCCACCGCCCAAGAGCGCCCCCTTGGCTCCGCAAGGGCATACCACGGCGACCAGCGTGCCCGCAGGCTACGAAAAGACGTCCGAGAACGATTCATTGGCGCTGTACGTTGAGAAGTGCAGCGGCCACATTGCGGTGGTGGACAAGAAGAGCGGCATCGTCTGGTTGAGTAACCCGACGCAGGACAATGCGCCCGCGCCGCCCGCCAACTGCGCGCCGCCGGCCGCGAACGCCGCATCGAGCTCGTCGGCCGCCTCGACGCAGGAGACCGACCCGGTGTACACCATGCAGTACACCGATTATCAGCGCCAGGTCACGAAGGTGTTGAACTCGAACTGGGATCCCACTCCGCCCGTGATCAGCAAGCTCCCGGACGGCGGCACGCGGGAGACGTTCACGCCGAAGCAGCAGCTGCAGGCCGGCCCGATCACCTTCGCGATGGACTTCCATCTCAATAACGGCTACTTCGAAGTCAGCATTCCCCAGGACCAGATCAAGGAGTCGATCAGCGACAAGAACCAGACCGGCTTCTATCTGGTGACGCTCGCTCCCTTGCCGTTCTTCGGCGCGGGGGCCGACGACGAGCAGGGCTACATGGTGATTCCGGATGGCTCCGGCGCGCTTGTGAATTTCAAGAAGATCCATCCGGACTACCTGCAGCCGTTCAACCAGACGATCTACGGCCAGGATCTCTATCAGCCGTTCACCGGCCAGTTCCAGTTCGGTGCGACCCAGGAAAAGGACATGATGCCGGCCTTCGGCATCGCCAAGCAGGTCGGAGCCGACGGCAAGCCGATCAACGGCGCCTTCCTCGGCCTGGCCACGCAGGGTCAGTTCGACGTCAACGTGGAGTCCGACCCCAGCGGCTATATCACCCGCTATAACCATTCGAGTTTTCAATTCCTCTATCGCCGCACGGCCAGTATCCCCCGCAGCGTCGGGGTGTACGTCCAACGGGTGGCCACCGAGCTGCTGACGGGCGACCGCACCGTACGCTACTACCTCCTGAGCGGCGATAACGCCACCTATTCCGGAATGGCGGCGGCCTATCGCTCCTACATCCAGAACGACCTCCATGTGCAGCCGATCAAGCAAGCGGATACGCCGCTGAACCTTGATCTGCTGATGGGTGCCCAGAAGAAGGGGCTGATCAGCTACACCCTGGTGCCGGCGACGACCTTCGGCAATGCGCAAGAGATCCTCCAAGCATTGCGGGAGCGCGGGGTCAACAACGTCAAGCTGACCCTGAATGGCTGGAATCGGGGCGGTGTCTCCCAAGCGGCCCCCAACCGCATGCCGGCCGACAATCGCCTCGGCGGGAATTCCGGCCTCCAGAGCCTGACCAGCTTCGCCCGCCATCTGGGCGTACCGGTCTACCTCTACGACGACTACGAGGACGCGCACGGCGGAGAGAAGGGGTTCTTCGCCCACAACGACGCCATGCGCGGCGCGAACAAGCTACCCGCCTTCAGCCAGGGTGCGGGGACGAGCCAGAACTTTTACCTGCTCAATCCGATCGTCGAATACAATCAGTTCGTGCTGCGGGACATCCCGAAAGAGAAGGCGCTCGGTGTCACCGGCAATACCCTGCAGTGGTTCGGCGAGAACGTCACCTACGACACGAACGACCA
>JAICXR010000327.1 GCA_025980355.1 Chloroflexota bacterium
CGCGTAGGTGGTGGTAGAGGGCACCGGTGCTCAGATTTGTGCCCTCGCAGAGTTCCTGGATGGTCTTTTCGCCGTCCCAGAGCAACTGCAGAATGCGCAAGCGTGTTTCGTGACCCAGGACGCTGAAGACACGTGCCGCCTCGCCCACATCGCCGTCGCGGCCGATCGGTCCCTGGCTTTGGACGCTGCTCCAACGTCCGGTCTTGTCGCCCATCACCAACGCGACCAACATGCCGGCCGCGACCTCCTCCCCGCGTGCGCTGGCAGCGAGGTCGTCGATGACACGCTGATGGAGTTCGGGCGGCTCTACTCCAGCTTCCTCTGCATTCGCCCGGGCCTCGGCGCCGGCAGCGTGCCGAAGCCGGCGCTGCACGTGCTCGGCACGGTGGCCGGTTGCGGCCCCTGCTGCCTGCTGCTGGACCAGCATCGCTACCTGCTCGCGCAGTTCCGCTAATTCCTGCCGCACGCCGTCGTAAGCCGCGTCCATGCCGCCCTCCCCTTTGTCATTTCAAGTCTTCAGTACGCTCGTATACCAGTTTATTAGAATATCATGCCTTCGTCGAGTGTCAACGCCCCTGGTCCGGTGATTACCCACCTCTCAGTTCGAGAGCTGGGTAATCGCCAGAGGCTTACGTCTTGCGGGCCACCAGGCGGGTGAAGCCCAGGTTGCGACCGGCATCCAGCCGCAGCATTTCGGCCTCGCGTTCATCGGACCGGAAGCCCTGCGCGGCGGCGACCTCCAGCCACCGCAGCCAGTACGTCCAGCCGTTCGGCACCGTGTCCGCCGTGACCGCTCCGACCAACCCGGTTTTCGTCCAGTGGTCGCGCCACCATTCCGGGCTGTGGAAGCTGCAGAAATCCCACTTCCAGTACGGGGCTAAATGCTGCGGCAGACCGTCCGAGAATTCGTGCTGCACGCCGGGGACGACGATGCCGATCTGGCCGCCAGGTTCGGCAAGGCGGGCGTATTGGCCAAGGTAAAGATCGTCGGTGCCGAAGTAATGGTAGGCATCCAAGCTGATCAGAGCATCGAAGAACCCTTCGGCGAAGGGCAGGCTGTGTGCCTCGGCGTGGATAGGGAAGACCTGATCTTGCAGCCCTGCCGCGCAGACCCGCTGCCAGTTGTCGCTGGCCCCGATCCAGAGGTCGGTCGCCCAGACCTGGACGCCGAACTCCTTCGCCAGGAAGATGGAACTGATCGCCCGCCCGCAGCCCATATCGAGCACGCGCATACCTGGTTCGAGCGCCATGACCTGACAGAGCGCCTCCGTCAGCCACAGCACATTCGGCCCCATCAGGTTTTCCAGCGTCCACTCCGGATCTTAGGACGCCGAGCGGGGGAAGGCGTCGACAGTGAGTTCTCTTGCCAGTTCTTGCCTCGTGTATCGCTGAGAGGGCATGGTCGTCTCCAAATGCTGTGAAGTCAGTTCAACGCGAGTTATCGGCAGCGTGCGCATGAGGGCTTGGTTACGCCTGGCAGGAGCGGCCCATGAGCAAGCGGCAATGGTCGATCCCTCGCCTCAGCCCGCGCCTGGAGCCGGTCGTGTCCTAGCTCGCCTGGCGACCGGCGCAGCGTCAGCACACGGAAGCCTGCTTCCTCAAGCAGCGAATGAAGTGAGCACTGACGACTCGCGTAATGCTCAGAAGCCAGGAACCAGCGCGATTTTGCATTCGCAGGAGACCATCTGAAAGTCGCGCACGTCCCGGCCTAGAATCAGGCCGCCATGCCGTTCCGCGCAGGCCACGACCGCGGCATCTGCGAAGCCGAGCGGCAAAATGGCGTAGCGCCGTACCAGGTACCGTATCCTGAGCAAGTCGTCGTTACCACAATCTATGGTAAACGGGCCGACTTCCAGGTCCTCAAGGAAGAGTTCGAGCACGTGTGCGCCAAGGCGTCGATCCACCATGTAGGCGGCCTCAGCAAGGATACCGGATGGGACGAAGTGAGGGCCGGTGTCCTCCTCAAACACCTTTCGCGCTCGTGTATGCTCCGCATCCCGGCGATTCAGCAAGGCAAGGACGCCGGAACTGTCAATGGTGATCACTTGTCGGCCCAATGGGCACGTAACCAGGCCTTGCTGTCGCGGGCGGCGAGCTCGGTGTCTTCTCCAGCACCCAGAGACCGCGACTGCGCCCGTCTCGGCAGTAATGGCGCCGGTCCCGTCGCACTGGCGACCGCCTCCGCGAGGGCCGCTTCGACGAACTGACTTACGGATTGATCCCGCTGAGACGCGACCACCTTGAGTTGCCGGCGCAATTCGGGAGCGACATCGACGGACAACCGGACACGACGATCTTCAGTGCCAGTGACCATGGCGAACCTCCGCAACACATCCTCCGAACTACACCGATAATACAGGACGGAGGCGTACTCCGGTGCGGACCTGCGCACTGCCGCGGGTGTGCGGCTACCAGCTCTGTGCCTCGGCGTGTACTATGGAGCCAGTCGTGCCCCGATTCGCCGGCAATCGGCGCAGCGTCAGCACCTGGAGGCTCGCTTCGTCCAGCAACACACTCAGTTCAGAGTCGGTGGCGTAGCTGAAGAAGCGTCGGACACCCCTGCCGGGCCGGGGGACGCCTTCGCCGTGCCGGGTCGGGCGGCGATGGACGAGAGGCCATCCCCCGCGGCCTCGTCTACTCGCCGTACTGCTGCTTGTACTTGGCGAGGATGGCGTTGATCTTCGGGACGACCGTGGCGCTGGCCGTCTGGAGGTTCTCCTTGCCGGTCAGGGTGGGATTGAGCAGGTCGGACTGCACGGCGGTCTGGATCTCCATGTAGGCGGGGATATACGGGGGCGGATCGCCGGCCGCCACCTCGTTCAGTAGGACGTCGCGGTGCGCCGGCTCGGCCGACGCCGTGAAGGCGGGATCGTCCGCCATGCTGGTGAGCATCGGCTGGCTGACGCCGACCTTGAGCAACAGTTGCTGCCCCTGTTTGCCGGCCAGGTAGGTCAGGAACTGCCAGGCCGCATCCGCCTGCTTGCTCTGCTTGGTGATCATCAGGCCGGACGCCCAGCCCATGCCGACCGCCGGCTTCCCGGCCACCTGGGGCAACGGCGCGATGTCCCAGGCGCTTTTCACCTGTTCCCGGTAGAGGCCGACTTGCCAGCCGCCGGTGATGACCATCGCCAGATTATCGCTCTGGAAGTTGATCGCCGGGCCGTTGCCGGTGCTGCCGCCGGGCACGACATGGTACTTCGCGCTGAGGTCGACCAGCGTCTGCAAGCCGTCGATGGCCGCCTGTTGATCGAGCGTCGTCTTGCTGAGATCGCTGCTGAAGACGTCGAGGCCGTGCTCACGCGGCAGGTGCCACCACATGCGGTTGCTAAAGGAATCCAGCCCGTACTGCACCACCTGGCTCGGGTCGAGCGCCGAGCCGCGATTGCCCTTCTTGTCGACGGTGAGCTGCTCCGCCATGGTGAGCAGCTTGTCCCAGGTGACGGCGGCCTTGGCATCGGGATAGGGAAGGCCGGCTTTGTCGAACAGCGTCTTGTTGTAGAAGAGCACCGCCATGCCGGGATCGTAGGGCAGGGCGACCAGCTTGCCCCGCCACTGCATCGTCTTCAGCCAGTACGGGTAGTAGTCGGAGGTCTTGAAATCGACGCCCTTGGCGGCATAGCTGTCCAGCGCGATGGTGGCGCCTTTGATCGGGTAGACGAGAAAGGTGGCGGCCTGGCCAAAGAAGGCATCCGGCGCCACGTTGCCCGCCAGCAGCGTCGCCAGCTTCTCGTCGAAGTTGCCGGTCACCGGCTGGTTGTCGACGGTGATCTCCGGATGGAGCTGCTGAAAGGCAGCGATGCTCTGCTTGAAGACGTCCTGATACTGCACGCTGCCGCGGGAGAGGAAGGCCAGCTTTGTCCCAGCGCCTTCCGGCGCCGTCTCGGCGGCCTTCGTATCGCTGGTGCCGGTGGCCGTGCTCTGACTCGTGGCGGCGGTCACGGCGCTGGAGGCGACGGTGCCGGCGGACCGGCTACCGGTCGCCGGACTGTTGCCGACGGTGTTCGCGGCCGATGACGTCCCGATACTTGCCGTGCTGCTCGCCGTGCCGCCGCACGCCGCCAGCGGCACCGCCGCCAGCAGACCGCCGAGCAGGTGCAATGCGTCCCGGCGGGATAGGTTCGGATGGGTCCTCTTCATGCGCCGCTCCTTGCCCCCATGTATCGTGCACCCGGCCCACGGCGAACCAGAAACCGGGCGACACTCCCAGCCTGGATCGTCTGCGGCCCGCCCAGGTCCGTCGCGCCAAACCCGCTGAGTTGCAACTGGCCGACCGTCAACGAACCATGGAGGACGGCAATATCGACGTGGATGGTGTCCGCCGCCGGCTGCTGGCGGCAGGTGCCCCAGGCGTCGCCGTTCAACCAGAAGTGCTGGGCCGGTTGCGCGGCGGCGGCGAAGCGCAGCACCCGGTCGTCCGCCGAATAGTGGAAGCCGGTCAGGGCCAGCACTGCGCCCCA
>JAICXR010000182.1 GCA_025980355.1 Chloroflexota bacterium
CGCTCCCGCGGCTCCCGGCGCGCGAACCGCCCGGCGATCCGGGCGTGCAGTTCGTCCAGCCCGTCGGCCCAGACCGCCACCGCTTCCACGCCGACCGGCCGCCCTGTCGCCGCCACCATCACTCCCCTCCCGTTCACTGCCCCTGTCCCAGTTACGAGGTAAGTGCGGCTGTAGTATTAGCCTCGCATTAATTGCACGTGAAATTCTGCCACGACGGCAAGCAGAAACTTCCGCGCGGCGCGTACCAATCGTACACCTTGAGGTTGGCAGTAACGGCACCCGGTCTGACGACGACCGCAATCAATGTGTGATCGCCACACTCAATGGTGAGGCCGCACGCGACGGCCCGTGTGTAGCCCGCCATGGTATTGCAAACTGGAGCTAAGGAGCAGGGCATGGCCAAAAGATAGTAAGCCCCCGGAGCGATGCCGTCCATCTCGAACGGCACGATATGCGAGCTCTCACCAGTGTGCAGGGAGTAATAGTGGCTGCTGCCATCCGCCGCTACAGCGAACACCCAAAGATCCGGTACATAATTCGATGGATAGTTTAGTTCTCCACTGAGGCCACCAAGGCCATTGGCGGCACTGGCGTTGCTGTCCCCGCCCGCGTCTGGCAGGCCGTTCGGGTTTGCCTCCCACGAGAATCGCTCCGTATTGAGTCGTTGCTGCAAGCCGTTCGGTCCGTTTATCCAGGTACGGTAGCCGTCGGTGAATGCGGTCCAATTGTCGACCTTACGCCAGACCAACAATCCGCCGGTCGTGTGTTGTTGTGCATCCCCATTTGAGGAAAAGGTCTGATTATCCAGGCAGTCACCAACGACAGCAGAGGCAAGATTATGGAGAGCGGCAAAGCCAAGAACGAATTGACAGGGCACCGCCTGTGCCTGTGCCATTGCCGCAGTGAATAACCACGGGATCAGAACAAACAGCGCCAGGGCGCGACGGAACATAGGGGGATCCAATCGTGTACGCGGTCTCTCGTCGTTGCAATCGTACCCAAGAGGAAGATGACCGGTACAGCTCCCTTTCATTTGTCCTCCCCCGAACGGACCAAGCGTTTCAGGGAAACAATCCAGCTCAAGTGAGTACTAGCGGATAAGTCATGCCTGCATATCGACTACGCTGACGACCACCCCTTGACCACCGGCAATACTTGCTGGGCAGACTCTTGGACGGCTTGGGGCGCCGCGGGTGGGCTTCCCGGAAGGCGGCCAGCCGGAAGTCTGTGCTATCATCGCGGCGCCACACGATGTTGGCACGAGGTACCCGGTTTTGCTGAAGGTAGGACGGGGGGATATTGTGGCACTTGACCCATGGACCAGATTAATGACCCGGCGCGCCGCGCTGCAGGGCATCACCATCGCGAGCGCAGCCGGGGTAGGGGCGGCGCTGCTCGCGGCCTGCGGCGGCTCGGGAGCAATCAGCGCCGGTATCTCATCGGCCGCGGTAACGCCGTCAACCACCGCAACTCGGGGCACGGCGACATCTGCCGCGCCAACGACCGCTCAGACGGCGGCCACCACCGCCAGCGCGGTTTCCACAATCAGCAGCATGGGGACCTCGGCAGCGTCGGCCGCGGCGAACGGAACCGGCAAGGGGCTAACTCTGACCTACATCTCGCCGGACAACCAGGGACGGCACGACGCCGAAAGCGCCATCTTCGCCGACTTCACCAAGGCGAACCCCGGCATCAGCGTGGAAATCCTTTCCGGCGGCACGTCCTGGGATACGACGAAGGTGAAGTTCCTGGCGAACTTCGCCAGCGGCCAGCCCGTCAACCTCTATGAGAGCGGCTTCGGCTTCTGGGTGGACGTCCAGGCGGCGATCATGGAGTACTCGTCGCTCATGGCCCGCGACAAGCTGGCGCCCAAGGACATCTTTCTGCCCCCGGCGCTTGACGCCTGGACCGACGACGCGGGGAAGCTGTGGGCGCTCCCGGTCGTCGGCCTCTCCCAGGACGCCCTGGCCTATAACCAGGACCTCTTCGACGCGGCGGGGCTGCCCTATCCGCCGATCGATCCGAATGACGCCAGTTGGACGATGGAGCACTTCCTGGAATCCGCCCAGCAGCTGACCAAACCCGATCAACTGCAGTTCGGCTTCGGCGGGACGGTGGGCGGCTTCGACGGCGGCGGCATGACCCGCGGTACCTTCTTCGGCCAGGGACCGTGGGATGCGACGACGCAAAAAGCCCAGATGGATCAGCCGGGCCAGGTCCAGGGTTTGCAGTTCTTCAAGGACCTGCGCGACAAGTACAAAGTGCAACCGAACGCCGCCCAGAAGACGGCCATCGGCGCCAAGGGCGACATCTTCACCAGCGGCAAAATCGGTATGCAGGTCATCTACGGCTATGTCCCCAAGCAGACCTTCCGTTGGGGGCTCGCGGCACTCCCCCACAACGGCAGTCAGAACGTCTCGGGCCGCCAGGCCGCCACGCCGCTCATGGGCACGAAGACCGCCTACTCCGAGCAAACCTGGACCCTCCTGAAGTGGCTCATGGTGCCGGCCAATGCCGCGCGCTTCCCGCTCAGTGCCCAGTACGCCGTCTCGCCGGTGGTCGGCGCGTCCGCCATCTCCGAGCAGGCGTACCAGGAGAGCGTTGGCGTCGATCCGAAGGCGTTTGAGTTGATGGCGGCACACTCCCACGCCAGCGCCTGGGCGATGAGCAAGCAGGTCGGCTATCCCAGCATCCGGGATTGGTTGACCAAGAACTTCACCGCCTTCGATCAGGGACAGCAGAGCGCGTCCGACTGGGGCAAGGAAGCGACCGCCTACATCAACGCAAACCTGCTGAAGCCGTGAGAGAGCGCGACCATGGGGGCCTCCTCGCCGGGACGGCCAGTGCCGACGTCACACCACCGGTTGGCCTCTGGAATGTCGGCGCGCGGCGGAGTGAGCGGATTCGCGACGACCTGCGCGCGACCGCGTTCGTCCTACAGGTCGGGTCCGAGCGGCTCGCCATCGTCAGCGTGGAGGTCATCCAGCTGATCCGGGAGTCGGTGGCGGCGATCCGCGAGCGCGTGGCAGCCGAGACGGGGATACCAGCGGAGCGCACGCTTGTGCTCTACGCCCACACGCATTCCAGTCCCATCACGCGCCCGAGTCGGGGCAAGATGCCGGACGACGACTACGTGCGCGTCCTGGAGAAGGCCACGGCCGGCGCCGTCATGATGGCGGCGCAGCGGCTCGTTCCGGCCCGCATCGCTTTCGGGGAGGGGCACATCGGCTTCAATGTCAACCGCCGCCGCATGACGCCGGGCGGCGTCCAGATGCTCCCCAATCCCGATGGTCCCGTCGACCGGCGGGTGCGGGTCTTGCGCGTCGATGCCGTGCCCGCGGGCGTCGACGCGCCCCTGGCCGTGCTGTTCTCCGTGTGTTGCCACCCCACATCATTTCCGACGAGCACGGCGACGGGGGCCGATTACCCCGGTGCCGCTCGCCGGGTGATCGAACACATCTATCGCGGCGAGACGAAGGCGCTCTTCCTGCCTGGGACCTTCGGCAACGTGCGGCCGGCGCCGGTGGATGCACAGGGACGTTTCCGTAGCGTGACCGATGTGGAGTTAGACCGGATCGGGCGGGCGCTCGGCGCCGAGGTGGTCCACGTCGCCGAGGAGGTGAGCGGCATTCCGCGCGAGCCCGGTACCGTCACGCCCACCTGGGATGGCACGGGGGGCCTCGGCGCCGTCCATCACGACGTGCCACTGCGCTACCGCTCCGTGCCATCACGCGAAGAAATTCTGGCGTCCACTTCCCCGTTCGAACAGCCGTGGAAGGAACAGATGCTCTCCCAACTGGCGCGTGATGGCCGACTCCCAGACGGTGAACCCTGCGAGGTGCAGGTGATGCGGCTGGGTCCTTTCCTCGTCGTGGCCATCGGCGGCGAGCCGTTCGTCGAGACCGGACGGGCAATCGAGGCCCGCCTGGTGGCGACACCTGGTATTGCCGCGGTGCTGGTGCTCGGCTATGCCAACGGTTCCGCCGGCTATCTCTGTACCGCGCAAGCGAATGCCGAAGGAGGCTACGAGTCGGCGCAGGCTTACTTCAACTCGCAGCGACCCGGGCCGTACGCCGACGACACCGAGGCGGCAATTGTCGCAGCGGTAGGGACGTTAGCACAACGGCTTGTTTGAACGGGACGATACCTCCCGCACTCCCGTACCGCTTAGCCGTCCTCAAGGCCACGCCACCGCCACCAACACCAGCGCCAGGGCGAGGCAGTTGTACATGAGATGGTAGAGCGTCGAGCGATGGGTGCCGCCGAGGAAGTACTGGCGAGTGAACCAGAGGCCGCCGATGCTGAGGGCCAGCGCCACGGCGAGCGGCACGCCGACGAGCATGTGGATCAGGCCGAAGAGGAGGCTGCGCCCGGCGCCGTCGCGCCAGGAGCGCGTGCCGCGCCGGAACATCAGCTCTTCCGCCTCGGCCAGGCGGGGGAGCACCAACACC
The DNA here is from genome assembly GCA_025980355.1 of Chloroflexota bacterium. GTDB lineage: Bacteria > Chloroflexota > UBA4733 > UBA4733 > UBA4733 > UBA4733. Next base: position 4,452 of record JAICXR010000182.1, read on the forward strand.
AGCAGGATCACGAACGGCGGGATCAGCAACGGGTAGCTGAAGGGCGCGGTGATGATATTGCCGCCCCCGTTCTGGTCGCCGACCTGGGCGGCCACGACCGTCCACCAGCCCCAATCCAGGACGGGGTTGTTCAGGCTGAGGAGGCCGACCGCGATGGCGACGACCGCCGCCAGCACGCCGAGGCTCTGGAGCGCCATCAGCGGGCGTAGCTGGCGGTACCAGCGCAGGGTGTCGGCGAAGCGTCCCTGGGAAGCGGTGATGACGAGGCTCGCGACGACGTAGGCGGTGATCGGGATCGTGCTCTTGAAGAGCAGCGCGCCCTCGATCGCCGCGAAGAGGAGGAGTAAACCGGCCACGCGATCGATGCTACCACTGCCGTGCCGAAAGCGGACGGCGGTTATAGTGAAGGGCAGCAAAGCGGGAGGAGGCAGGTGTGCCCCAGTGGGCGCTGGAGGCGATTGCGACCTTCGGCTACGCCGCCGTCTTCGTGCTCGTCGCGGTCGAAGGGATCGGCATCCCCGTGCCTGGGGAAACGATGCTCCTGGTTGCGGCTGCACTGGCCGGCGCACATCACGCCGGCCGGCTCGACATTCGACTGATTATCGTCGTCGCGGCGGCCGCAGCGATTGCCGGTGATACCGGCGGCTATTTCATGGGCCATCACTGGGGACGACAACTCCTCGCTCGCTGGGGACCGCGGGTCGGCCTGTCGGCGAAACGGGTAGCGCGCGTGGAACGCTTCTTCGATCGCTATGGCGTCCTCGCCGTATTTTTTGGTCGTTATCAGGCGATCTTCCGCACCTATATCGCCATGATTGCCGGCATGGCCCATATGCCGTTTCGCCTCTTCTTCCCGGTGCGATTGACGTCATGTATCGTCTGGGCCCTGTTCTACGGCCTCCTCGCCTACTTCCTGGGCAGCCAGTGGCCCCGCCTGGAAGTGTTATTCCACACCGTCGGCTATGTTGCGCTCGGCGTCGCGGTGACAATCGCCCTGGTGGTGGCCGTGGTGGTGTTCTTGCGCCATCCCCACCTGCGAGAATCGCCCCAGTGAGCGCCGGACCCGCGCCCCTGCAGACGCTGCTGGTCGGGCAGTCCGGCGGGGGGACGCCCGTCATCAACGCCAGCCTGGCCGGCGTCATTGCCGAGGCCCAAGCGCAAGGCGTGACGCAGGTACTTGGTATGCGTTATGGCATCCGGGGGCTGTTGGAGGAGCAGTTCGTCGATCTCAGCGCGTTGACCGCCCAGGACCTGTCGCGCCTGGCCCGGACGCCGTCGGCGGCGCTCGGCCTCTGTCGCCATAAGCTGACGCTGGACACGACCCTGGCGGCCGCGACGATCTTGCGCCGCCGCCGAATCGACGCGCTGCTCTATATCGGCGGTAACGACTCGGCGGAGACGACCCTCGCCCTCGGCCAGGCGGTTGCCGCCGCCGGGGGTGCCGTCGCCTGCATCGGTATCCCGAAGACGATCGACAACGACCTGCCGGCCATGGACCACACGCCGGGCTACGGCAGCGCTGCACGCTGGGTAGCGGCGGTCGCGCGCGACCTGGGCCTGGATGCCTGGGCGATGCAGCGCGAGGAGCAGGTGCGGATCCTGGAAGTCTACGGGCGCGACACCGGCTGGCTGGCCGCGGCGAGCGTCCTGGCGCGCGATACCGCGGCGGATGCGCCGCACCTCGTACTGGTCCCCGAGCGGCCGTTCCTGGAAGACACCTTTCTCACCGCTGTCGAACGGCAGGTTGCCCGCGCCGGCTTTTGCAGTATCGTCGTCGGGGAGATGTTGCGCGATGCCGACGGCGGCCTGGTCGGCAGCGGCGACGCCGCCTGGCGTGACGCCTTCGGCCACGCGGAGACGCGCCGCCCCGGCGCCTATCTGCGCGACCTGATCCAGCAGCGGCTGCGCCTGCGGGCGAAGGACGACCGGCCCGGGTCGATCCAGAAAGTGGTGGCGGATGACGCGTCCGGCGTCGACCGCCAGGAGGCGTGGGAGCTCGGGCGCGCCGCCGTCCGCGCGGCGGTCGCCGGCGAGAGCGAGAGGATCGTGACGCTGCACCGCCTCGGCGACGCACCGTACCGGGTTGACTACCGTTTAGCACCGCTGACGGCCGTGGCGGGCAAGGTCCGGCCCCTGCCGGCGGAGTTCCTGGGCGCCGACGGCCAACCCAACGCCGCCTTCGTACGCTACGCCCGGCCCTTGATCGGCGAACCCTTACCGGAACGCTGGCGCCTGGCCGGACGGACATGATGCCACGATGAAAGCCACGGCAACGTACCCGGCGACTGAAGTCGCGGGCATCATTTGCGAAACCCGCCTTCGCGGGTTGGATCCTAGTCCGCGCAGGCGGACTTCGCCGCATGTTGCCCGCGACTTCAGTC
>JAICXR010000388.1 GCA_025980355.1 Chloroflexota bacterium
TCCGCCATGACGGTGTGGGCCTTGCCCAGCAAGGACTTGCAGATTAAGGCAACGCTGCAACCGGCGGCCGAGGCGGCGATCGCCGCGCGCAACCCGGCGCCGCCGGCCCCCAACACGACCACGTCGTAGTCGTGACTCTCGAAGCGATCAGTCAACGCCGCCATTACAACACCCACCTCGGATCCACGATGATGCCGGCCAGCAGCAGCCGGATATACAGGTCGGAGAGGAACAGCGAGGTCAGGCTCAGCCAGGCGAAGAGGGCGTGGCGGCCGTTGATCGCGCTGACGCCGCGCCAGAAGCTGTGCTGGGCGTTGCCGGCCAGCGAACAGGAGAAGCAGGCGGTGCCGCCGCCGACCAGATGGCGGAAGGAGTGGCAGGAAAACGTGTACAGCGAGAGCAAGGCCGCGTTCGCGACCAGCAACACGGTGCCCACGCCGATCCCGAAGCGGCCGCCGAAGTCGAAGGCGCGGAGGGCGTCGACCCAGAGCACGATGACGACGATGATCGACAGGTAGAGGAAGAAGCGGTGGAAATTGTTCAGGATGAAAGGGAAGCGCCGCTCGCCGGTATAGCGGCCGCCGTGCGGGTCGGGCCGCACGCAGGATGGCGGGTCCCAGAAGAAGGAGCGGTAATAGGCTTTGCGGTAGTAATAGCAGGTGGCCCGGAACCCCAATGGCACCCAGAGCACGAAGAAGGGCGCCCAGACGCCGCCGAACGGCACGTGGGGCGAGTAGAACGGCGATTGGTAGGGGTCGACGAAGCCCGCGTTTTGCAACGACACCACGACGGCGTAGATGCCGAACAGCGTGAGGCCGACCACCACCAGCACCGGCTGCAGCCACCAGGGCTGCCCGCTCCGCGTATCGGTCGGGACCAGCGTCCCCGCCAGCGACGGCTGCGGGCGGACCGGCCTGCTCTGCTGCTGAACGCTCACCTCATCACTCCTCCCGGACCGAACCGGTACGGCGCGTCTCAGACACCGACGGCGCCCGTGCTACGCTGCTAACAGCGCGTGCCGTGCCAATATACCGGGCCGATATATCACCCATGGGTCATAATCTACCGTATAGGTGAGATCGTGGCAAGTGGCGGCGCACCATGATCTCGTTGGAGACGGCAGGATCGATGACAGGAGAGGTCGACGTCAGTTTGCTGAACTTGCAGCAGCAGATTCGGTCCTGCCGCGCCTGCCAGCTCGCTGGTCTGCTGCAACGTGCCAACCCGATCGTCGGGGAGCAGGGACGGCGCAAGGTGTTTTTGCTCGCTCAGGCCCCCGGGGCGCGGTCAGACGCCGCCGGCATGCCCTTCGCCGGCCCCAGCGGGCGGGTCCTGGAGTCCTGGCTGCAGCAGGCCGGTTTCGCGCCGGGAGCCCTGCGCCGGGATGTCTACCTCAGCTCCGTCACGCGCTGCGATCCCGGCCGTAGCCCGTCCGGCGCCGGCGACCGCCCGCCCGGTCCGGAAGAGCGCGCCCTCTGCGCCCCCTGGTGGCGCGGCGAACTGGCCTTGCTGCAGCCACGTATAGTCCTGCTGGCCGGCAGACTGGCCATCGCCGAGTTCTATCCGCCGGCGCCGCTGGAAGCGCTGGTCGGTACCTGGCGCCAGGAAGAGGGCATCTGGCTGTTGCCCCTGCCGCACCCGTCCGGCGTCAGTCGCTGGCTCAACATCCCGGCCCATCGCGCGCTGGTAGACCAGGCGCTCGCCCAACTCGCCATCTGGCGCGTCACCCTGGCGCTCGAAGAGGAAGCCACGCACGTCCGGACTGCCGAGTAGCACCGCGGGCGTGCCAGTATGGCGCAGCCGCATGTCTATTGATGCGATCGTCCGGCGTCTGGGCTACCGAGGGACCGTGCCCAGGCTTGGGCCCGCCGCAACCAGGTCGCGGCGTCCTGCTCTGCCACGCCCTGGAGCAGGACCAAGAGGACATCTGCCGTCAGCGGTGACACTACACCGCTTTGCGTGCCGGCGACGTATGTTCCCTTCCGGAGCACCAGCAAGTGCAATCGCGCTCCGTCGTAGCGCCAGACTTCGGGCACACCGACCTGCGCGTAGATCGACAGCTTGTCCAGCGAGGAATGGGTGATATCGATCTCTACCACCAGGTCGGGTGGCGGGTCGACACGCAGGTCAATGCGCTCCTTGCCGCGAACCGCGGCCTCGTGTTGAATGTAATAGCTGGAGTCCGGCTCGAACCCGCGCTGCAAGTCCTCACGCTTGTAGGTCGTGCTCCCGGTGATGCGGACCAGCGTGTCCGTGGCGTCGGCCCAGGCGGCCAACACGAAATCGAGAAAGCGACCGAAGGCCTCGTGCTCCGAGAACGGGCTCATAATTTCCAGGATCCCCCGATCGTAGGTGAACCGAGGCGAGCTGCACTGCTCATAGTCGTGGAGGAGCCGCTCGTAGGTTTCCCAACTGACGTGGTAGAGGACCATCCGCTGTTCGGGCGGGCTCTCGGTCGTGACCATGCGGTACGCTCCAGATCTGCTGGCGACGGCGCCTGCGTCGGTCTCTAGCATACCGATTCGCCGATGGCCGGGATACTCGCACCTCGCTCGAGCCGCAAGCGGATGTGCTATGCTGCATGTACGAACTAAGCTGGCGGCGGTTAGCCCGGCCGTGCCTGCTCTCTCGACCGGCGCGGTCACGCCACCCGTCCGATGCGCTCGTCCGGTGAGTGGGAGGTTGATTGCCGTGTATTTCAAGCAATTCCTCGACGAGCATTGCGGTTGCGCCTCGTATCTGGTCGCCTCACGGCAGTCGCATGAGGCGGCGGTCGTCGACCCGGCGCGGGATATCGACCAGTACGAAGCGCTGCTGCTGGAGCGCGACTTCCGGCTGCGCTTCGTGATCGACACCCACGTCCACGCCGACCATATCTCCGGCGCTCGCCGGCTCGCCTCCCATCACGGCGCGGACGTCTGCCTTTTCGAGTCGGCCCAGGTGGCCTACCCCTTTCGCGCCTTGCACGACAACGAAGAGCTGCCCCTGGGCCAGTTGCGGCTGCGCGTGCTGCACACGCCCGGCCACCGCCCTGAACTGATCTCCGTCTTGATAATCAATCCGCCACGCAGCCCAGAGGCGTCCATGGTGCTGACGGGCGACTCGTTATTGGTTGGCGACGTAGGCCGGCCCGACTTCGGCGGTGGTGACGCGGCGGAGCAGTACGAGAGCCTTTCCCGCTTGCTCCGGCTGCCCGACTGGGTTGCCGTGTTCCCCGGCCACTTCGAAGGGCCTTGTGGTAAGGGCATGTGCGGCCGGCCAAGCACCACGATCGGTTTCGAGCGGCTCTTCAACCCGCTGGCCCGCCTGGAGCGCGCGCCGTTCGTCGCTACGCTAACCGCTGCCGTCCCGGCGCGGCCCCTGAACATGGTGGCGATCGAAGCGACCAACCGTGGCGTCGCTGATGAAGAGTGGGCAATGCCGGGTCTGGCCACGGCTGAGGAGGTGGATATAGCGGCCGCGACCGCACGCTCGCCCGAGTCCGTCCTGATCGACGTGCGCGAGCCGGAGGAGTACGCCCACGGGCATGCGCCCGGCGCCGTCAACATCCCGCAGGCCGAGCTGGCCACCAGGCTGGCCGAGCTCCCGCGCGACCGTCCGCTGCTCGCGATCTGCCAGGGCGGCGTCCGCTCGCTGCGCGCCGCCCAGTTCTTGCAGCAGGTAGGCTTTGGCCGGGCCGTGAGCGTGCGCGGCGGCACCGA
>JAICXR010000415.1 GCA_025980355.1 Chloroflexota bacterium
GACCACCACGGTGCGCATGCTGGCCGGCTTGCTGGCCCCCAGCGCCGGCGAGGCGACGGTCGCCGGCCTCAACGTACGGACCGATCCCTCCGGCGTCCGCGCCCGCGTCGGCCTGGTGACGGACGTGCCGGGCCTCTACGAGCGTATGACCGTCGCCGCCTACCTTGATTTCTTCGGCCGCGTCTACGGCATGGAAGCGACCTGGCGGTCCCGGCGGATCGATGAGCTGTTGACCCTGTTCGATCTCTCGACCCGGCGGCGCGAGCGGATGACGGGCTTCTCCAAAGGGATGAAGCAGAAGGTGGCGCTGGCGCGCGCCCTGTTGCACGAACCATCGGCGCTCTTCCTGGACGAGCCGACCTCCGGCCTCGACCCACTCGCCGCCCGCGCCGTGCGCGAGCTGGTCGTCGGACTCAAGCACGCCAGCCGCAGCATCATCCTCTGCACGCACGACCTTGACGAGGCGGAGCGCCTGGCCGACGAGGTGGCGATCATGCGTCAGGGGCGCATTGTCGCCTCCGACGCCCCGGCAGCCTTGCGGGCTGGCGCCTCGCCGGACACCCAGGTGCAGGTGGAGCTGGCGGCGCCCCTGCCGGTCCCGCCCGACCTCTTCCGCGGCCTGGAGCGCCTGGCCACGCCGGGTGGCGGTGCGTCACCGGGGATGGACATAACGCTGCTCGAATACCGCACGCCGGAGCCCCGGCGGGTCAACCCGCTGGTGCTGGCGCGCCTGGTCGGCGCCGGCGCCCAGGTCGTCTCGGTCACCTGCACCACCCGCACCCTGGAAGACGTCTACGCCCAGGCGGTGGGCGAGGAAGAACGCGCCGCCGTTGCGGTCGCGCCAAGCGGTTCGATGTGAGGGGTGCCATGTCGGTGACGTCACGTTCCTTTACGCCGACATCGGCGGCGCGAACGCCGCCGGGCGATCTTCGCCTCCTGCTCCTGATCGCTCGGCGGGGCGCCCTCGAATCCCTGCGGGACCGGATGACCCTGATCATGAGCCTCTTTTTCGCGCTGGCCTTCCCCATCTTCCTGCTCATGACGGCGCTTCGCCCGCTGGCCGGCTCCCACGAGCATTCCGTCGAGGCCGGCATGGCCGTCTATTTCCTCATCATCGGCCTCATGCCGACGACCTCCGCCGTCGGCATCGCTTCCGGCCAGTTTGCCGGGGAGAAGGAGCAGGGGAACCTCACGCCCCTCCTGGCGTCGCCGGCCTCCAATGTGGCGATCTACGGCGGCAAGGTCCTCAGCTCGATCATCCCCGGCATCCTCTTTTCGATCGTCGCCGAGTGCGTCTACGTCGGCGGCCTGGCCTTGACGCTCGGCGTCGACACCGTGCGCCTCTTGCCGGCGGCGCTGTCCTTGACCATGCTGGCCCTGGTGCCGATCGTCGCCCTGTTCGCCGCCACCATCGCCAGCCTGATCTCCTCGCGCGTGCGCACCTTCAACACCGCCCAGCAGGTGAGCGGCCTGGTGCTGCTCCCCCTCTGGGCCATCGTCTTTGGCGTCGCCGTCAAGCTGCAGACCTGGGGCGTCTGGGCGCTCGTCGCCCTGGTCGTCGTGCTGTTCATCATCGACGTGATCCTGACGATCGTCTCCGCGACGACATGGCGGCGGGAAGAGGTGCTGGCCCAGCGGTAGGGGAGCAGGAGACGCTACCGCCTCGGATAGAGGAGAGCCATCGTGACGGAGCCACAGCACCGGGTGCAAGCCCTGCTGAACCAGTTGGTCGACAGTGGCGCGGAGGTCGGCCTGCAGGTTGCCGCCTACCAGGACGGCGATCAGGTCGTCGACGCCTGGGCTGGCCTGGCCGATGTCGCCAGCCGGCGCCCGGTCGACGGCGACTCGCTGTTCACCGTCTTTTCCTGCAGCAAGGCGATCACGGCTACGGTAGTGCATATCCTCGCCGACCGGGGGCAGGTCGCCTACGATACGCCGGTCGCCGCCTACTGGCCGGAGTTTGCCACGCAGGGGAAGCAGCAGGTGACGGTCCGCCAGGTCCTCAACCATACCGCCGGCATCCCCCAGTTGCCGGCCGGCACCCGGCCGGAAGACCTCTGCGACTGGTCGACGATCTGTCGCGGGCTGGCGGCGGAGCGGTTGCTGTGGGAGCCCGGCACGCGCATGGGCTACCACGCCCGCACCTATGGCTACATCCTGGGCGAGGTGATCCAGCACGTCAGCGGTCGTCCCTTCCCGCAAGTGGTGCAGGAGGACGTATGCCGTCCGCTGGGCATCACGAATCTCTTCTTTGGCATTGGCGCCGCCGAGGAGCCGCGTGTCGCCACCCTGGAGCCGGACCCAACCCAGGGCGAGGCGGCCCCGTCCGGGTTACGCCGCCTGGTCTTCCCACCCGAGATCCCGGCGACTGCCGCCGTCTTCAACCGTCCGGATATCCGGCGCGCTTGCATCCCCAGTTCCGGCGGCATCATGAACGCGCGCTCCCTGGCCCGCCACTACGCCGCCCTGGCCTGCGGCGAGTTGGATGGCGTCCGGCTGCTGACGCCGGAGCGGCTGCGCATGGCGACGGAACTGCAGCCGCTCGTTGACGACGTCGTGCAAGGCTCGCGCAGCTACCGCGGGCTGGGCTACCAGCTCGGGCAGAAGGGCAAGCCCTTCGGCGCCCGCCTCTCGGTCTTCGGCCACGGCGGCACCGGCGGCGCCACCGGCTTCGCCGATCCCGACTACCGTTTCGCGTTCGCCCTGACCAAGACGCAACTCGGTTCCAACGCTCCCGGTCCCGGCGCCACCATGCTCATTGCTCAGGCGCTCCGCGCGGAGTTGGGGATTCCGGAGGGGTCGGCGCGGCGCCAGTAGTGCAGGGCTGCCAGGCCATGATTCGGGACGTCCATAGGTTCACCGATTTGGTGGAGGTGCCCGACGAGAGTCCGAGTATAATTACCGCGGCAGACCAGGAGGGACGGTGCAATGGCCGCCAGCTTAATGTACGATCAAGAGGCCGACGCGATCTATATTACCCTGCGTGATCTTCCCTATGCCTATGGGGAGGATATTGACCATGAGCGTCGAGTCGATTATGCTGCCAATGGCGAACCCATCGGCGTTGAGTTGCTGTGCGTTAGCGATGGCGTCAATGTCGACGACTTGCCCGAGCCGGTGACGATTGGCCGGCTCCTTGAGGAGCACCGCATCAAGGTATTCGCCTAAAGGGTTCGCTGTCCGCACGTAACCGTCTGGCTCCTGTATCAGGCAGAAGGAGGCCCTCGATGACCGGCGCGAAGCTGACCGTGTTCCACCCGATGGGATATCCGCCGAAGGTCACCGCCAAGGCCATGGCGCCCCGTCTCGACCGATTGGAGGGCAAGACGGTCTATCTCGTCGAC
>JAICXR010000307.1 GCA_025980355.1 Chloroflexota bacterium
AGAGGTAATACATGGCAAGGGTTGTCAAGCCACCTGTAGCGACAGCATCCGGCAAACGGCCGGCGCCGGTCGTCCGTGCGGCCCCGCCGGCACGCAAGGCCGCCGCACCGGCCGCCGCCACCAGTCGCTGGGGGCGGCTGGACAACCTTCGCAACCGGTCGATGCAGAATGCGCCGCTTGCCGGCTTCTTCCGAGAGGCCCTGGCCGAGCTCAGGAAGGTACACTGGCCGACACGGGAACAGACGACGCAGATGACGATCATCGTGATCGTGTTCAGCCTTGCCACAGGTATCATCCTTGGTGGGCTGGATTTCGTCTTCGCGCAACTGGTTGCCTTCCTGGTGGGGGCTCGCTAATGGGCCGGCGCACCGCTGAGGGGATAGGGATGACAGATCGATGGTAGACCTTGAGGAGCGCGCGCCGGCCAGCCCTGCCGACGACCCGGACACCAAGTGGTACGTCGTGCATACCTATTCCGGCTACGAGAACCGGGTCAAGGCGAACCTTGAACACCGCATCGACTCGATGGATGCTCGCGACAAGATCTTCCGCGTGGAGGTGCCCACGGAAGAGGAGGTCGAGATGCACAAGGGCCAGCGCCGCCAGGTGCAGCGCAAGGTCTTCCCCGGGTACGTCCTCGTGCAGATGAAGATGGATGACGCCTCCTGGCACGTCGTCCGTAACACTCCCGGCGTGACCAGTTTCGTCGGGGCCGGCAATAAGCCGACGGCCCTCGACGAACGCGAAGTCAAACAGATCCTGCGCCAGGCCGAACAGCCCCAGCAACGGGTCAAGATCAGCTTTCAAAAGGGCCAATCGATCAAGGTTATCGACGGTCCATTCACCGACTTCATCGGCACCGTCGATGAGATCAATACGGAAAAGAATAAGGTTCGCGTGCTGATCTCGATGTTCGGTCGGGAAACGCCGGTGGACCTTGATCTCTTGCAAGTAGAGCGCCAGTAGGAGTCGTTCATGGCACGTCGTGTTAAGGCGGTCGTCCGCATCCAGATTTCCGCCGGCAAGGCGACGCCGGCGCCGCCGATCGGGCCGGCGCTCGGCCAATATGGTATCAACCTACCGGCCTTCTGCAAGGAATATAACGAGAAAACGGCCTCCATGGCGGGGATGACCGTGCCGGTGGAAGTGACGATCTTTGAGGACCGTTCCTTCAGCTTCGTGACGCGCACGCCGCCCGCGGTGGATTTGATCAAGCGGGAGTTGAGCGTCGAGAAGGGGTCGGGCACCCCGAACAAGGAGAAGATCGGCACGCTCAATCGTGAAGCCTTACGGCGGATTGCCGAAATGAAACAGAAAGACCTGAATGCCCTCGATCTCGCCGGTGCCGAGAAGATGGTCGCCGGGACCGCCCGTTCGATGGGGGTGACGGTCGAGGGGTAGGCCCCTCACCCTGCCCTCTCCCCGGGGGAGAGGCGCCCAAAGGATACTCGTCCGCTAAGCCGGGTGAGGATGAGGCAGCACCGCATGTACTTGCGTGCGGGAGGTGACACGAAAGGACACCGCTATGCCGCAACACGGCAAAAAGTATCTCGAAGCCGCCAAGCTCGTGGAGCCGCGGCCGTATGCTCCCGATGAGGCGATCGCCCTGCTCAAGCGAACGTCCTATGTGACCTTCGACCCGACCGTCGAGATCCACATGAACCTCGGCGTCGACCAGCGGCACGCCGACCAGCAGGTGCGCGGTGTGGCGTCGTTGCCCGCCGGTACCGGAAAGAAGCAGCGCGTCCTCGTCTTCGCGCAGGGCGACAAGGCCCGCGAGGCCGAGGAAGCCGGTGCGGACTATGTGGGCTCCGACGAGCTCGTCAAGCGAATCGAGGAGGGCTGGCTGGACTTCGACGTCACCATCGCCCACCCGGATCAGATGGGCAAGGTTGGCCGGCTGGGGCGGATCCTCGGGCGACGCGGCCTCATGCCGAATCCGCGCACGGGCACGGTCTCCACCGATCTGGCCCGCGTGATCAAGGAGGTGCGTGCCGGACGGGTGGACTTCCGCGTGGAGAAGGCGAATCTCATCCACGCTCCGATTGGTAAGGTCTCCTTTACGGACGACCAGCTTCGTCAGAATATCGGCGCCTTTATTGACGCCATCGTCAAGGCCAAGCCGAGCGGCGCCAAGGGGCAATATATCAAGGCGATTTTCCTTTCATCGACCATGGGACCCGGTATCGAGTTGGAATTGCAGCCGGCACTTGCCCTCGCCGCGGCCTGAGTGGTACGGTAGCAGTCGGGGAATCCTCGCCGGTTCGCCGGCGATCGGCAGACAACTCAATAAGGAGGGGCTCAGCGCCCCATCCGACCAATGACCGTGGGTGCAACGGTGCACCGGGAGCCAACGCGACGCCGCATGGGCGGACGCGAGGCTGGCCGGCACCGGATGCTTAATCAGAGGCCCACCGAGGTCGAGCAGCCTGGGTTATGGGGCCGTGCGCTCCGTTTCCTTGCCAGCCGCATCGACATCGGAGCGATGCGGCTTTTTTGTGGGGAAAGGAGAAGCCCGTGACCGTACGTGCCAAGAAGACCGTCCAGACCACCGATCTCACCGAGGCGCTGCGCCAGGCGCAGGCGGTGATTCTCACCGACTACCGCGGCTTCAATGTCGCCGAGCTGGCCCAGTTGCGCGGCCAACTGCGGGGCCAGGACGTTCGGTATATGATCGCCAAGAACACGCTCACCCGGCGGGCCCTCCAGGCGGCCGGCATGGAGGACCCGGGCGCCGTGCTGGAAGGACCGACCGCGCTCGCCTTCCTGATGGGCGATCTCCAAGCTCCCGCCAAGACGCTGCTCGACCTCAGCCGTGCCCGCAAGCCGTTGCCGATCAAAGCGATGTTTCTCGGCAAGCGCGTCAGCCCGCCGGCCGGCGTGGAACAGCTGGCCACGTTGCCGTCGCGCGAACAACTGTACGCCCGTGTTGTCGGCGGCATCGCCAGCCCGGTGGTCGGGTTGTTGAGCGTGTTGCAAGGCTCCGTTGCCGGTCTGGCCTACGTCCTGCAAGCGCGTGTGGAGCAGCTTGGCGGCGCACCGCCGCCCAACCCACCGGAGGCGGAGGCCGCCTGACACCGTCGTCGCCGCGGCGGCGCGGATCGTGCCGGCGACAAAACGTGAATGTGCGAGCGCGTGTGTTCGCTCGTCGACAGTAAGGAGAATCGTGACCAGGGCCCTGACCAAAGAAGAGATCATCGACGGCATCAAGGAACTGAACGTGCTGGAGCTCGTCGACCTGATCAAGACCCTGGAGACGACCTTCGGTGTCAGTGCCGCCCCGGTGGCGGCGGCGGCCCCGGCGGCGGGCGCGACGGCGGGCGCCGGGGCGGCGCCGGCAGCGCCGGCGGAAGAGGAGAAGACGGAATTTGACGTCATCCTGACGGCGGTCGGTCCCAACAAGATCAACGTCATCAAGGCGGTCCGCGAGGTCGTGCCGGGCCTCGGCCTCAAGGAGGCCAAGGCCGTCGTGGATGAGGCCCCCAAGGCCGTCAAAGAGGGCATTGCCAAAGAGGAGGCCGACGCCATCCGCGCCAAACTCCAAGAGGCCGGCGCCACCGTGGAAGTGCGCTAAGTGCCGTCGTAGGACCCATGCTCGGCCGGCCGGCTCCGCATGGCATGCTGTGATCGTCCTTACTGAGGGGGAGTACTGCGTTCCATGCGCCACATCTGTGTGATCGGAGCCGGCTACGTCGGGCTGACGACCGGCATCTGCCTGGCGGACCTGGGCAACCAGGTGACGCTCCTGGATATCGACGCCGCGCGCATCGCGCGCCTGCAATCCGGCCAGCTACCCATCTTCGAGCCCAGCCTGGGTGAGCTCCTCGCCCAGAATATGGCGGCCGGACGGCTGGTCGCCACCACCTCCTATGCCGAGGCCGTTCCGGAAGCCGATTTCGTCTTTATCGCCGTCGCCACGCCGACCGCCGCCGAGGGCGACGGCGCGAACCTGTCCTACGTCGAAGCGGCGGCCACGGCGCTCGGCCGGCACCTCGCGCCTGGCCGCCGGACGATTGTCATCAATAAGAGCACCGTGCCCATCGGCACAGGCGACTGGGTCGCCGACATCCTGGCGCGCCACGCGCCGCCGAACGCCGCATTCGCGGTCGTCTCCAATCCGGAGTTTCTGCGCGAGGGACAGGCGGTCGCCGACTTCCAGCAGCCGGATCGCGTGGTCCTCGGCTCGACCGACGAGGCGGCCGCGCAGGAGGTGGCGACGCTGTACCTGGGCACCCGCGCCCCGATCATCATCACCGATCTGCGCACCGCGGAGATGATCAAGTACGCCTCCAACGCCTTTCTGGCCACCCGGATCAGCTTCATCAATGAGATCGCGCGCATCTGCGAGGAACTGGGCGCCAACGTCAAGGAAGTGGCCCTCGGCATGGGCTACGACAAGCGGATCGGGCCGGCCTTCCTCGACGCCGGCCTCGGCTTCGGCGGCTCCTGCTTCCCGAAGGACCTGCGCGCGCTCGCCCATATGGCCGACCGCGCCGGGTTACACCCCCAATTGCTGCGCGCCGTGCTCGATATCAACGCCGACCAGCGCGCCCTGGTGGTGACCAAGCTGGAACATTTGCTCGGTAGTCTCGCCGGCGCCCGGATCGGCCTGCTCGGCCTGACGTTCAAGCCCAACACCGACGACCTGCGGGAAGCGGCGTCCCTGGAAATCGCCGGGCGACTCCTCGACGCGGGCGCCACGGTCGTGGCCTACGACCCGGCCGGCATGGAGCGGGCGGCTATGCTCCTGCCCGGACTGCAGTTCGCCGGCGATGCC
>JAICXR010000082.1 GCA_025980355.1 Chloroflexota bacterium
ACGCCACACCGTGCCCGTCCGTCAAGCCATCGTGGAGATGGGCGAGTATGTGCCGGTGCGGCCGCTGGAGGAGTTGAGCTGGGAGTTGGGCATCCCGGTCGCCCGCCTGGTCAAGCTGGATGCCAACGAGAATCCCTACGGCTGCTCTCCCCGTGTGCGGGCGGCCATCGCCGCCTGCGACCAGTACCACATCTATCCCGATCCGGCCCAGGTGGAGCTGCGGGCGGCGTTGTCCCGCTACTGCGGCTATCCGGCCGACTGGCTGCTGGCCGGCGCCGGCAGCGACGAACTGATCGATCTGCTGATCCGGCTGGTGGTGGAGCCGGGTGACCGCGTCCTGGACGCCGTCCCGACCTTCGGCATGTACGCCTTCCTGACGCCGATCCAGGGCGGCGTCGTCGTGCCGGTGCCACGCCGCCCCGACTTCGCGCTGGACGTGCCGGCCCTCCTTGCCGCCATTGACCAGCGCACCCGCCTGCTCTTCATCGCCTCGCCGAACAACCCGACGGCCAATCTGGCTGCCCGTGCCGACATCATCCGGTTACTGGACACCGGCCTCCTGGTGGTGGTGGATGAGGCGTACTATGAGTTCAGCGGCGAGACGCTGGCCGATCTGGTTGCGGAGCACGAGAACCTCGTCGTGATGCGCACCTTCAGCAAGTGGGCCGGGCTGGCTGGCCTGCGTGTCGGCTACATCATCGCCGCCCCGTCGCTCCTCCGTCACCTCTGGAAGATGAAGCAGCCCTATAACGTCAGCGTCGCCGCCCAGGTCGCGGCGCGCGCCGCGGTGGAGGATCTGCCCCACATCCAGCGCACCATCGGCGCCATCCTGGACGAGCGCACGCGCCTCATGGAGCTTCTGCGCGAGACGCCCTACCTCCGGCCGTTGCCGAGCCGTGCCAACTTCATCTTCTGTCCGGTGGAGGGGCGAGATGCTGGCGCCGTGCGCGACGGGCTGCGCCGCCAGGGCGTGTTGATCCGGTATTTCGCCACGCCGCTCCTCCAGAACGCGGTTCGGGTCAGCGTCGGCACGCCGGAGCACACGGCGCGACTGCGCGAGGCGCTGGTGGCGCTGTAGGGTTGATCCGTCGGGGAGTCCAGACGGGCCGTTTTCCGTTAATGCCGCTCCTATGGACGCGCCCCCGGAAACCAGCGACAATAAGGCACGGGGGAACACTACACGTCCGCCCGGAGAAAGCGCACTATCGCTATGTCCTACATGTTCGATCCCACGCCACCCGGACCGGTGCAGCAGGTCCCGGTAAAGCGCTGGCGTAACCGGCGGGGGGCGCTCACGACGGGCGCCGGTATCCTGGCCATCCTGGCGTCCAAGCTGAAGTACCTGTTCATCTTGCTGAAGTTCGGGAAAGTTGGCGGTACGCTCATCACGATGCTGGTGAGCGTGGCGCTCTACGCCGTCGTTTTCGGCTGGCCCTACGCGGTAGGCTTCGTCGCTCTGCTGTTCTGCCACGAGATGGGGCACGTGCTCGTCGCGCGCTGGCAGGGCGTCAATGTCAGCGCACCGATGTTCATCCCTTTCATGGGTGCCTTCATCGCCATGCGCGGCATGCCCGAGGACAGCCTGGGCGAAGCGGCGATCGCCGCCGGGGGGCCCGTGGTTGGCAGTCTCGCCGCCGTTGGCTGCCTCGGCCTGTACGGGATGACCCACCAGCCGCTGCTGCTGGCGTTGGCCTACGTCGGGTTCTTCCTGAACCTCTTCAATCTGATCCCGATGTCTCCGCTCGACGGTGGGCGCATCCTGGGCGCCGCGTCGCGCTGGGCCTACGTTGCTGGACTGCCGATTCTGGCGGTGATCGCCATCTGGCATTTCAATCCGTTCTTGCTCCTGATCCTGGCCCTGGGCGTCCTGGACGCCTTCAACCGCTTCCGGGGCGGCGCAGTCAAGGCGATGTATTACACGTCCATTTCCCCGGCCGCCCGCTGGGCGGTCGCCGGCGGCTACGTCTTGCTGGCCGGGGTGCTCGCCATCGCCATGAGCGAGACCCACACGGCGCTGCAGATGCTGCGCTCCGGTGGCCTGGTGGGCTGAGCCGGCTCACGCCAACGTCGCCGGTCAGCGCGCCGGCCGACTCTCCAGCGATCGCCAGAGCAGCAGGCTGGCGGTACTGCAGTAGGGGTGCCAGGGCGTCGCGATGGCGACAAGTTCGCGCTTGTTCGGGAGTGCTTCCAGCCCGTAGGCGCGCTTGACGGCGTTGCGCACGCCGTAGTCGTCGACGGGCAGGACATCCGGCCGTCCCAGGGAGAAGATCAGGAACATCTCCGCCGTCCAGCGCCCGATCCCGCGCACGGCGACGAGTTCCTGAATGATCTCTTCGTCGCCCAGCGTCTCCATGCGCTCCAGGTCAAGGCGTCCGTCCAGGACGTGCGCCGCCAGGTCCTGGACGGCGACGACCTTGGCGCGAGAGAGGCCGGTGGCCCGAAGCGTGTCGTCATCGAGTGCGGCCAAGGCGGGGGCGTTGAGGGGCGCTTCTTCAGGGAAAAGCGCCTCCACCCGGCGCAGGATCGCCGCCGCCCCGGCGCTGGAAAGCTGCTGGGAGACGATAGACCGGACCAACGTGCGGAACAGGCGCGGATCGGGCGTCAGCGCCGGCAGTTCGTACTGCGCGCTTAGCCCGCGCAGGACCGGGTCGACGGCGGCGAGGTGTTCGAGGCTCGCCCCGCTCATCGTCTCATCTCCTCGATGCCCCGTCCGAACGTCGCCGAATCAGCTATCTTACTGCAGAAACCGCCGACGGTGGCGGGCGTGGAGAGGAATGGCGGCAAGTTATGCAGTACAAGCGGCTGGGGCGCACGGGGCTGAAGGTGTCGGAAATCTGCCTCGGGACGATGACCTTCGGCAGTCAGGCCGACGAGCAGGCCAGCCGGGCCATCGTCCGGCGGGCGCTGGACGCCGGCGTCAACTTCTTCGACACTGCCAACGTCTACAACGCTGGCGTGTCCGAAGAGCTCACTGGACGGGCCCTGAAGGACGTTCGCCGGGAGATCGTGCTGGCGACGAAAGTCCACGGTAAGATGGGGCCGGGGCCGAACGACCAGGGGCAGTCGCGCAAGC
Source organism: Chloroflexota bacterium (assembly GCA_025980355.1). Taxonomy (GTDB): domain Bacteria; phylum Chloroflexota; class UBA4733; order UBA4733; family UBA4733; genus UBA4733. Next base: position 3,074 of record JAICXR010000082.1, read on the forward strand.
ACATCATGGACGCCATCGAGCAGAGCCTGCGCCGCCTCGGGACCGACTATATCGACCTGTACCAGGTGCATCGGTTCGATCCGACGACGCCGCTGGAAGAGACGTTGCGCGCCCTGGATGACTTGGTGCGCAGCGGGAAGGTCCGCTACCTCGGCGCTTCCAACTATGCCGCCTGGCAGCTCTGCACGGCGCTCTGGACCAGCGATAAGTTTGGCCTGGCGCGTTACGACTGCCTGCAGCCGCGCTACAACCTGATCTCGCGGGCCATCGACCAGGAAGTTCTGCCGCTCTGCCAGGCGCAAGGCGTCGGCGTCATCGTCTACAACCCGCTGGCCGGCGGCATGCTCACCGGCAAACACCAACGCCAGGCGCCGCCCGCCGCCGGCACCCGGTTCGACATCAATCCGATGTATCACAACCGCTACTGGCAGGAGCGGGTGTTCGACGCCGTCGATCGTTTCCGGGACATTGCCGCCGACACCGGGCACAGCATGGCGCAGGTCGCCCTGGCCTGGTCGCTGGCCAACCCGGTCATCACCTCGGCGATCCTCGGCGCCAGCCGCGTGGACCAGTTGGAGGAGACGTTGCCGGCGGTCGATATCGCGCTCGGCGCGGAACACATGGGGCAGTTGGACGAGCTGTGGGAGATCGTCGGACGGCGGGAGTTCTAACCCGTTATGATCCCGAGAACGCCAAAAACGTCAGAACGTCAATTGGAGGTGATGGAGACTATGGCAGCACATCCCACCGGACCGCGGCCGGTCGTTCCCGAGGTAACGCCGGCCGAGGCGAAGGTCCGGCAAGATCAGGGCGCGGTCGTTGTCGATGTCCGGGAAGCCGAAGAGTGGCAGGAGGGGCACGTCAGCGGCGCCGTCCACATCCCGCTCGCCACCCTGCCCCAGCGGCTGCACCAACTCGACCCGCAGCAGGAGGTCATCACCGTCTGCCGGGGCGGCAACCGCAGCGCCTTCGCCGCCGATGCCCTGCTCAAAGCCGGCTTCCCCCGCGTCAGCAGCATGGCCGGCGGTACCCTGGCCTGGACGGAACAAGGGTTGCCGGTCAGCAAATAGCCTACTGCTCGGCAGATTCTTGCTTCGGCGGCAGCCCGTTGACGGGCGCCGCCGCCTGGAGCTGCTTGAGGATCTCGGCGATACCGCCGTTCCCGGTCCCCTTGTCGCTCGACATGCTCTGATCGAGGTAGTCGCCGAGCTGGCCGAAGAGGCGGGTGAACTCCATGGGGATCACGAGCTTGCTGCTGGGGCTGGCCCCGAGCGCCTTGAGGCCGTCGATCACCTGGAGGGTCATGGTCTTGGCGTCGATGTTGTTGGCCGAAGCGTAGATCGTCTGCAAGGCCTGGGCGTACCCTTCCGCCTCCAGAATGCGTGATTGGCGGACGCCCTCGGCGCGGAGGATCGCGGACTGCTTATCGCCTTCCGCCACGTTGATCGTGAACTGGCGCTTGCCCTCCGATTCCAGAATCGCGGCGCGCTTGGTGCGCTCCGCCGACATCTGGCGGTTCATGGCCTCCTGGACCTCCCGCGGCGGCAGGATCTCCCGGATCTCCACGGCCGTCACCTTGACGCCCCAGCGCTCAGTCACTTCGTCCAGTTTGGTCCGCAGCATCTCGTTGATGTGTTCGCGCCGGGCCAGGACGTCGTCTAACGGAATGTCGCCGACGATCGCCCGCAACGTGGTGGCGGCGATGCCCTGGGAAGCACCGCCGAAGTTGTTGACGGCGACCACGCTGGAGACCGGGTCGATCACCTGGCGGTAGACCAGGAAGTCGATGGAGATCGGCACGTTGTCTTTGGTGATGCAGGTCTGGTGGGGAATCTCCGTGAACAGCTCGCGGAGGTCGACCATCACCGGCCGGTCGACGAAGGGCAGCAGGAAGACCGGTCCCGGACCCTTCACGCCGACACACTTGCCGACGCGGAAGACCACGAGCCGCCGGTACTCGCGCACCACCCGGACCGATTGACTGACGAGGCCGCCGAGAATCAGGACGGCGATGACGAGCCAGAGGATCGGTAGCAGCATGACAGTCCACCTCCTTAGGCGAAGGGATCAGGCGGTGCGGACGGCACGACCCCCGGTCGAAGCGACCGGTTCCACTTCCAAGATCAGGCCCCGGCGACCGACGACGCGCACCGGCTGGCCGGGCACCAGAGTGACGCTCGGCGGCGCCATGAGCGCGCCGTCTTGCCTCCTGGAGGTCAACGTGTCCAGCGCGGTCGGCCCGGCACGGAGTGCCCGCACCGACCGCGGCGTACACAACCGCGCCGACCACAGTTCGCCGGCCACTTGCACGGTCCCCGTCGGGGCGAGGGTAGTCGTGACGGTGCCGGTCTGCCCGAGGAGGCGCTGTGGACCGTTGACGGTCGGCAGATGCCTGGTATGCAGGGCGGCGCGCACGACAAACGTGCTGACGCCTGCGCCGGCCAGGGTCAGCCCGACGATCAAGGGCAGCGGCACCGCCACCGAAGCGTGGCTGCCCGGCAGGCCATAGAGCGTGAGCGAGCCGGCGGCGAACGCGGCAAGCCCCACCGCGGTTAAGCCGCCGTGGGCCGTGAAATGGACATCAAGGGCGAAGAGGACGAGGGCGGCGACTATCAGCGCGAGGCTGGCCAAGTTGATCGTCGGCAGCAAGAGGAAGCCGACAAACGCCAGCAGCAGGCAGACGCCGCCGCTGACGCCGGGGATGACGGCTCCGGGGTGGAATAGCTCGGTCATCACGGCGCAGCAGCCGACGATGAAGAGCGCATAGGCGAGGGTCGGATCAGCGAGCGTTTGCAGGATCAGCGCCATTTCAGCCTCTTTCCCGCTGCCGCGTTCTACCACGACAACTCCTATGACTATTGTACACCGCGCCTTGACGCCGGGGCCGATTTTCGCTATCGTTGGTCGGTCGTTCCGATCACTTTCGGGTTTTTGTGGCCGGACGCTGTGCGAACGCAGCGATTGTTTCGCCGTCATACCGTCTGCGTAAAGGAGAATTCCCAGGTGGCCGTCATGGTTCCGTTCACGAGCAACTACAATGACCTCTCGACCGATTTCGGATACCAGTTTGAGTTTCGTTGCCAGCGTTGCGGTAACGGCTACCAGAGTTCCTTTCAGAAGTCGTCCACCGATATCGGGTCCAGCGTCCTGCGGGCGGCGGGCGGCCTCTTCGGCGGGTTTTTCGGCACCGCCGGCAATGCCGGCCAGACCCTCGCCGATCTGACGCGCGGCCCCGCCCACGACCGGGCGCTGGGCCAGGCGGTCGATGAGATGCGACCGCACTTCACGCAATGCCACCGTTGCGGCGAGTGGGTCTGCAAGGCGATTTGCTGGAATGAGGCGACGGGCCTCTGTACGAACTGCTCGCCGAAGATCCAGCAAGAGGTGGCGGCGGCCCAGACGGAGGCCCAGATTAGCCAGGTCCGGGAGAAGCTCGCCGCCACCGATTTGACCAAGGATCTCAACCTGAACCAGCCGGCGGTCGCCATCTGTCCGTCCTGCCACCAGGAGACCCAGAACGGCAAGTTCTGCAGCAACTGCGGGAAGCCGCTCGCGGCAACCATACGTTGCTCGAACTGCCAGAGCGAGGTGAAAGCCGGCGCGAAGTTCTGCCCGGAGTGCGGGACGAAGTTATAAGGGAGGCGGGGCCGCCGATCGCAATCGCGGCCCGGTCCAATAATCACTTCACGGCGCATCTTCCCCCCGCGGCTCCCGCACCCGCGTTGCTAACAGCCAGAGCCCGACCAGCCCGGCGGCCATGAAGATGGCGAAGGCGGGCGCAAACCCTGCCCGGTCGGCGATGGTGCCGCCGAGCAAGGGACCGACCAGCGCGAGCGGCGCGTTGGCGACGCTGGCCAGGCCGACGTAGGTCGGGCGGTGGTCCTCGGTGGCGACTTCCAGCATGATCGCCAGCCGCGAAATCGACCCGGCGCTATTGGAGGACCCGAGCAACACGAAGACGAGCACGTAGGTTGCCGGCGTGGGCAGTAACAAGGACGCCGGCATCGCCAGCAGCATACTCGTCACGCCGGCGATCAGCGTCACCTTGTGGCCGTGCCGGTCGGCTAGCCAGCCCCAGAGCAGGTTGAACACCGTCGCGGAGGCGAGCAACGCCGCCGTATACCAGCCCACTTCGTTATCCCCGGCGTGCAGGCGGCCGATCGCCACGATGGTGAAGAAGGCGGCGGCGGAATTGGCGAGCGAGCTCGCCAGGACCGAGAGCATGTACCAGGAGAAGTTGTGGTCCCGGCGCAGCAGGCCGGGTAGGCTGCGCAGCCATTCCGTGAAGGGGCTGCGTTCCCTGGCGATAAACGGCCCCTGTTCCCGATTCAAGGCGAAGAAGCCGTAGGAGATCGCCACGAAGACGAACGCCAGCAGGTAGAGCCGGACGTAGGCGCGCGGATAGGGCTGGGTTGCCAACAAGTGTTGCGCCAGCAGGGCGCCGCCGATGCCCATCACGGCGGCCATGGCGTTGCTGCGGCCGAAGAAGGCGCCGCGGCGGCGGGGCGGGATCGCCCGCGCGATGAGGTCGAGCCAGGCCGGCGTCAATGCGCCGCCGGTGAACGTGAAGATGAGCAACGCCGCGAACGTCACGACCAGCGCCACCTGCGGATGCGCGACCGCCAGGAAGGCGGCGCAGGCGGCCAGCACCAGGTAGGGTAGGCGTTCGCCGGGGGTGATCGCCAGGATGAGCCGCTTCTTCCGCCGTACCCGCTGGGTGATCGGCGCGAAGAGCAGGTTGGGCAGGCTGAAGCCGGCGGTGGTGAGCGCGCTCAAGCCGCCTATGACGACGTTCGAGTGCGTCAGATGGTGGATATAGGCCGGCAGGATCGTGCTGAAGGACACTAACGTCGTGGAGAGCGAATAGAAGGCGATGTCCAGGCTGAGGACGGTAAAGTTCCAGCGATAGTGCGCCGGGCGATCGTCGGAGGCGGTCACCCTAACCGTCGCGCAAGTGCTCCAGCCGGGGCTTGATGGCTTCCAGAGCGGCGCGACTCCCCTCGGTGATCTTCACCTTTTCCAGGATGTAACCGATCATCTTCAAGAGCACGTCCGCTTCGCCGGGCGACACGAAGAGGGCCTGGCGTTCCTCGTCGTCTTCGTCGGTGCGGCTCACCACCGCCAGCGGCCCGAGGTCTTCGACGGAGATGCTCGGCCCGCCGGTCTCGATCGCCAGCGTGCCGGTGGCGACATCAAAGCGCAGATTGACGGGTGGACGCTCCATCGCCTTTGTTGGCGGAACTTACGCCTCGGCGTAGCGTTCCAGCCATCCTTCCTTGACGCCGGCCAGCTCCGGCAGCGACCGGCCGATCTTTGCCGTCCAGGGCGTCGCATAGTGCTCGGCCAGGGCGATGCAGGACTTCAGGTTGGCCACACCTTCGGTCTGCAACCAGTGTTGGCGCTGCTGCGCGTCGGATATCCGGACGCCGTCCTTCCAGATCGCCCGTCCGGCGAGAAAGCCGGAGGCGCCGTTCCCGCAGGCCATCTCCACCTGCTTCCGGAACAAGTCGATATCCACGCCGGCGCTAAGGATGACCCAGGGTTGCGGGCAGGCGGCATCGATCTGGCGGCACCAGTCCGCCATCTTCCGCTCATCGTGCTCGAAGTTCAGGTCGGCCGGGAACTCAGCCTTGAAGACGTCGAAGCCCAGCGGACAGAGGTCCCGCGCCGTGCGGATGACGAGATCGGGCTTCACAGCGGCGAACTCCGCCGTCCCCGCCTTCATCCCATTGATGCCGTAGGACACCGCTTCGACCACCGCCGGGATGTCGTATTTCCGGCAATCTGCGACGACCTGGCGGACGATCTCTTGTTGGTGGGCTGCGGAGTGGGCTTCGTCGGGATGGTAGTAGACCAGCAGTTTGACGGCCGATGCCCCCATCCGCTTGATCTTCTCGACATTCCAGCCGCGTTCGACCCGGGTCAGCCGGCCGCTGCCGTCCGCCGTGTAGCCCGATTCCTCCCAGGCCACGAGCAGGCCGGTGCTGCCCGGTAAGGCCCCGTAGGCGATCGCCTCCGCCGCGCCGTACAACGGATCGAGCAAGACGGCGCTGGAGATCGGGCCAAAAGTGGACGCCAACTCCAGCTTGACCGCTTTCAGCGCCTCGTAGCTGACCGAGTCGGCCTTGCCGGGGGCCATCAGCTCCGCCAACGAGCCGCGCTGGTCCATGGCGGTCATCGTGAAGATGCCGCGCGCCGTCGAAATCTGCTGTAGGCCGCGGATCTTGCCCACGGTGAGTGCCGGTGCAGTCGCAACAGCCATCGTCGTCTCCCCTTTGTCGTCGCTTATCTGCAACAATGATACCGATGTCGGCACGTTCGCGGCAACTCCTACGCTGGGGCTAACGTTGACGTAAGCGTGTGGTATGCTCCGGCGCGAAAGAGGGCTTGCCCATGGCGAGTGTCACCGACAGCCGGTCCCCCGCGCCGCCGGTATCGGCCGTCCCGGGTCGAAAGCGCCGGTTCGACACCTTCGGGGCCTTGCAACGCAACCCGAACTTTCGCCTCTACTGGACCGGCGCCCTCTGTTCCAATATCGGCACCTGGATGCAAAGCCTGGCCCAGAGCTGGCTAGTCTACCAACTCACCGGCTCGGCACTGCTGTTGGGGACGGTCAGCTTTCTGCAGGCGCTGCCCTCGCTCTTCCTGTCCCTGCTCGGCGGCGTGCTGGCCGACCGCATCGAACGCCGGGCGCTGATGCTGTATACGCAGACGGCGTCGATGGTCCTCGCCTTCGCGCTGGCCGGCCTGACGCTGGCGGGCGTGGTGACGGTGGTGGACATTATGGTCATCGCCTTCCTCTCCGGACTGGTCAACGCGATTAATACGCCGGTTCGGCAGGGGATCGTCTCCGACCTGGTGCCGCGCAGCGATCTCCAGAATGCGATCGCCGTCAACTCGGCCCAGTTCCAGACCAGTCGGCTGTTAGGTCCGGCCCTGGCCGGCATGGTGGTGGCGCGTTTCGGCGGCGGCTGGGCCTTCTTTATCAACGGCCTGAGCTTCCTGGCGGTCATCGTCTCGCTCTTGCTCCTGAAGCTGCCGCCCTGGTCGCCGCCGCTGAAGAAGAGCACGGTCTTGCAGAGCGCGCGCGAAGGGGTGAGCTTTGTCTTCCGGCACGAAGTGCTGGGGACGCTCGTCCTCATCGCCGCCGTGCCGGCGCTGTTCGCCTTCTCCTACCAGTCGATGATGCCGGTCTTCGCCCAGACGGTCCTTGGCGTAGGGGCGCAGGGCCTGGGCGTC
>JAICXR010000227.1 GCA_025980355.1 Chloroflexota bacterium
AAGAACGACAATTTGGGTGTCTACCGCACGATGCCCGGTGCCCTGCTGATTGCTACGGACGGCGGGGACGACGGGTATCTCCTGGACGGCCGGCGCGGGGAGGACGACCCGCCGGTCCTGTGGGCCCGCCTCGGGCACCTGGAGTTCGCGGCGGCGCGGCGGGTGGCGCCCACCTTCGCCGCCCTGATGGGCCAGCGCGGCGTGCGAGGATCGCGCCGTGTGATCAAACCGGCGGGCGCCAGGGACCACCGGAAGGCGCCGCTGCGGGTCGTGACGGCAGACGGGCCGCTCGAGCCGATCGCCACCATCCCCGTCGGGCGGCATCCCGACGGGATCGTGATCGACCAGGCGCACGGCGTAGCCTACCTCGCCAGCGCCTACGCCGGCACCGTCGCGGTGCTGGGCCTCGCCTCCGGCCGGGTGTCCTCCACCGTGCGCGTCGCGGCGGGCGTCTACGAGCTGGCGCTGGACCCCGCCCGCGACGCGCTCTACGCCGCGCGCTGGCAAGGCGAGGAGGTCTACGTCCTGGACCGCCCTGCCCGCCGGCTGGTGCGCACGGCGCCCGTGGGCTACCACGACGGCCCCCTCGCCCTGGACCCGGCCGCGGGCCTGCTCTACCTCGCCAAGGCCGGCGTCTGGGGCGACGTGCGCGCCCTCGACGTGCGCACCTGGCAGGTCGCGGCCACGTTCTATCGAAACGAGCAGCCGCAGGCCATCGCGGTCGATGCGTCGCATCGGACGGTGCATCTCTACAACGGCAAGCACGACCGCTCGATCCTCGACACGTTCGACGGCGCGACGCACGAGCGGCCGGCCACCGTCCCGATCGGCGCCTCGCCGGTGGTGTCGCCCTGCGCCCTCGCCTTCGACCCGTCCCACCCGAGCGGCCGGCCGGTCGTCTACGCCGTCAACGGGTGCACCGGCCTGGTCTGGGCCGTCGACGCCGCCAGCGGCGCCGTCCTGGCGACGCTGCAAGCCGGCGGTCGCGCGAGGGGTATCGCGGTCGACTCTGCGTCGCACCGGGTGTACGTCGCCAACTGGAACGACGACACCGTCTCGGTCATCGACGGGGGCGCGCTGCGTGTGGTCGCGACGGTGCCGGTCGGGCGGGGGCCGCACGGCGTGGCGGTGGACCCGGCCACCGGTTCCGTGTACGTGACCAACAACTGGGACGACACCGTCTCCGTGCTGCGGCCCCGACCCTGAGCCGCCCCACGCCGCACCTTCCCAATCGAAGAACTGATTCATGGCCTATCGACCCGCCGGCGGCAGAACTACTCGTCGTTGAACGAGGGGAGGGTCCGCGGGTTGTACGCCGCGTGTTATGTCGCTTGATGCCGGATCAGTGGATGATCGGCCACATCCAGGGGCAACGTCACCCGCTCGTGGCGGAAAGCCGACTCCATGACGGCGATGGCGATTTCGATGTTCGCTCGTCCCGATTCGCCGCTGAGGAGGTGGGGAACGCCGCGTTCGATGCTGGCGATGAGCGCCCGCACTTCCTCGGCGAAGGCGTTCACCGGCGGCAACTCAATCTCCTCCCAATCCCCGGCGCCCCGTCGTCGGAGGCGCAGGAACTGGGGGGCGCGCGGCGTCGGGTCGCCGCTGATCTCGATCCGTCCCTCGCTGCCGAGCACCCGGAAGCGCTGGTAGCCCTGGGGACGGGCCGCGAAGCCGGTCTCCAGGATGCCGCGCGGGCCGTCGGTGAACTGGACCTGGGCCAGACTGCCGCCTTCGATGGGATGGCCATAGCGCGTGGCGGTCTCATGCCAGCGTTGGTAGCCGACGTGCGCCGTGTTGGTGACCGTGGGCTGGCGCAGGTCGATCTGGCCGAAGACCCAGCTCACCGGCGCGTCCCCGGCCAGGAAGCGCATCAGGTCGATGGCGTGGGTGCCGTCGCTGAAGAGGTCGCCGTTGCAGATCGCCAGGATCTCTTCCAGCGTCCCCACGGCGCCGTCGGCGACGAGCGTGCGCGCCAGGGCGTAGCGGGAATCGAAGCGGCGCTGGTGGCCGACGATGAGGATACTGCCGGAGGCCCGCGCCGCTTCGTTCATGCGGTCGGCCTCCGGCAACGTCAGCGCCATCGGCTTCTCACAGAGGATGCCTTTGGCCCCGGCGCGCGCCGCGGCGACCACCGGATCGGGATGCTGCGGCGGCCAGGTGCAGACGCTGACGATATCCGGTTTTTCCGCCGCCAGCATCTCCTCGTAGGAGGTGAAGCGCCGGCTGACGCCGAACTGCTCGCCGAAGCCGTCGACCGCCTCGCGGCTGATGTCGGCCGCCGCCACGATCTGGCACTCCGGCACCTCGGCGTACCCTTTGGCGTGCGCCCGGGCGATGCCGCCGCAGCCGATGAACCCGACCCGATACATGCTGTCGTCCCTTTCTCATTACCGAGTGAACAAGGGCCGCAGACCGCAGTCGCGGCCCTGTTCGAGCTTGATTGACCCGAATTTGTCTCCACCGTCAGCCGTGCCGATCCTGCCCTCCGGTCTCGTCCAGTACCCGCTCGATGGCGCGCTTGACATCGCGTAGGAATATCGCTGCCGGCGCGCCGTCGACGATGCGGTGGTCGAAGGTGAGCGACAGGGTCAGCAACTGCCGCACCACGATCTGGTCTTCGACGACGGCCGGCTTTTTGACAATCCGGCCAACGCCGAGGATGGCGCACTGCGGCGGGTTGATGATCGGCGTGAAAGCGTCAACCTCCTGCGCCCCAAGGTTGGTGATGGTGAACGTGCCGCCCTGAAGATCGTCCATCGAAAGCCTGCCGGCACGAGCACATTCCACGAGGTGGCCTAACTCCGCCGAAATGGCATCAAGCGCCTTCTGGTCGGCGTGGCGTACCACCGGCACAACCAGGCCGCGTTCCAGGGCGACGGCCACGCCAATATTGACGTCCGCCCAGCAGGCAATCTCCTGACTCTCCCCTTCCTCCAGAAGGCTGCTGTTAAGGAGCGGGTGGGCCGGCAGCACCCGTGAGACCAGGTGCACCAACAGGTCGGTGTAGGTCGGCGGACGGTGACCGTAGACGCGAGCGGCGGGCAAGAGGTGGCTGCGCAGCTCGACCAGACCTGTGGCATCCGCCTCCGTGGTCAGCGTGAGCTGGGCGCTGCTCAGCAAGCTCCGCAGCATTCGGTCCCCGATCAGCCGGCGCATGCCGTCGACCCTGATCGTCTCGGTCCGCCGCGGCCCCGTGACGGTCGCCTTCGCCGTCGTTGCCGCCAGCACATCCCGCTCTAGCACGCGGCCTTCCGGTCCGCTGCCGGCGATGGCCCGGAGATCGAGCCCTTGCTCGCGGGCTAATCGCCGGGCGAGCGGTGAGGCCCGCACGAAGCCGCCATCCGCCGCGGCGACGGCGCTAGCCCGCACGTCCGCCTCCGTGATGCGCCCACCAGGGCCGCTGCCATCAATCGCCGTCAAATCGAGACCGCGTTCCGCCGCCAGGCGTTTCGCCAACGGCGTCGCGCGCACGGACGGGGAGGTGGGGGGCGCTGGCGAGCGCTGCGAGACCGTGGATGAGGAGATGAGGAGATGAGGGGTGACGGGGCGTGGGGCTGCTTCTCCTCCGGTCTCCTCACCTCCAATACCCCTCATCCCCTCATTTCGCCGTCCTGCAACGAGCGCGGCGATGGCGCTCTCGGGCTCGTCGGCCCTACCGATCACCGCCAGCAGGCCGGTCACGGGCACGACCGTGCCTTCGCTGGCGACGATCGTGCGCAGCACACCGCCGGTCGGGGCCGCGACCTCCGTGTTGAGCTTGTCGGTCTCGATCTCCGCCACCGACTCACCCGGTTGCACCGGCTCGCCGACCGCCTTCAGCCAGCGCAGCAGCCTGGCCTCCGTCATCGTCACGCCGAGTTGGGGCATGTTCACCGCCGTCGCCATCGTCTTCCTTTCAGGCGAGCAGCGTGCGCACGGCGGCGCTGACCTGCCGGGACGAGGGGATGGAGACCTCCTCCAGACTGCGGCTGAACGGCGTCGGGACGTTCGGGTTGGCCAGCCGCAGTGGCGGCGCGTCCAGGTAGTCGAAGGCGTGCGTGACGACCTGGGCGACGATCTCGGCCCCGAAGCCCACCCGCTCGTGCGCCTCATGGACGACGACGACGCGGTGGGTCTTCTTGACGGAGGCGGCAATAGTCTCCACGTCCAACGGCACCAGCGTGCGCGGATCGATCACCTCGGCTTCGATCCCTTCTTTTGCCAGTTCGTCGGCGGCCTGGAGCGCAACCTCCACCATGCGCTGCAGCCCGATGATCGTCACGTGCCGCCCCTCCCGCCGGACGGCTGCGCACCCGAACGGCACCGTGTAGTCCTCCTCCGGCACGTTGCCTTTGGCGGTGGCGTAGAGCACCTTGTTCTCGATGAACACCACCGGGTTTTCGTCGCGGATGGCCGTCTTGAGCAGCCCCTTGGCGTCGTAGGCGGTCGTCGGCATGACCACTTTCAGGCCGGGGACGTGGGCAAACCAGGCCTCCAGCGACTGCGTGTGCTGGGCGGCGTTGGCCCGACCGGCGCCGGTCATGGTGCGGTAGACGATCGGCAGCGTCGCCTTGCCGCCGAACATGTACTTCGACTTGGCAGCCTGGTTCACCAGCTGGTCCATGGCGCACATCATGAAGGTCATGTACATGAACTCGGCGACGGGACGTAAGCCGACTAACGCCGCCCCCAACGCGGCGCCGGCGATCGCCGTCTCCGAGATCGGCGTGCCGACCACGCGCTTCGCGCCGAACTCGTCGTACAGGCCGCGCGTCACGCCGTAGGTCGAGTCCTTGATATCCTCGCCCAGGCAGAAGACGCGCGGATCGCGCCGCATCTCCTCCCGCAGCGCCATGTTCAGGGCCTGGGAATAGCTCACGTCGGGCATCAGAGGTCCCTCCCCGCCGCGTCGGCGCCGCTGTAGATGTCGGTGAGCAACAGCTCCTCGCCCGGCTCCGGGCTGGCCTCGGCGAAGGCGACGGCGCGCTCCACCTCGTCCTTCACCCGCGCGTCCGTGCGTTGCAGGGCGGCGGCGTCTGCCAGGCCGAGCTCCTGGAGGACGGCGGAGAAGCGGATCAGCGGGTCGCGCGAGGCGCGCGCCTGCGCCACCTCCTCCTTGGTGCGGTAGGGCTCCGGGTCGCCCAGGAAGTGGCCCTCGAAGCGGTAGGTCTTGGCCTCGACCAGGGAAGGCCCCTCGCCGCCCCGCGCCCGTCCCACCGCCTCCGCCACCGCGGCATGCACCGCCAGCACGTCGGAGCCGTCGACGATCACGCCGGGGATGCCGTAGGCGGCGGCGCGGTCGGCGACGTTGGCGATCGCCATGTCCTGGCTGACCGATTGGTATTGGGCGTACTGGTTGTTCTCGCAGACGAATACCACCGGCAGTTTGAGCGTGGCGGCGAAGTTGATGCCCTCATGGAAGGCCCCGTGATTGGCGCCGCCGTCGCCGAAGAAGCAAAGGGCCACCTCTTTCGAACCGCGCACCCAGAAGCCGAGCGCGGCTCCGGTGGAGATGGGGATGCCGGCGGACACGATGCCGTTCGCGCCCAGCATGCCGTGGTCCAGCGAGGCGATGTGCATGCTGCCGCCCTTGCCGAGGTTGTAGCCGGTGGCCTTGCCCATCAACTCCGCCATCATGGGGGCCAGTTCCAGCCCCTTGGCGATGCAGTGGCCGTGGCCGCGGTGGGTGCTGGAGATGACGTCGCCGTCGCGCAGGGCGGTGCAGGAGCCGGTGGCCACCGCCTCCTCGCCGATGTAGAGGTGGACGCTGCCGTAGAGCCGGGCCTCGAGGAAGAGCGACTTCACCCGCTCCTCGAAGCGCCGGATGCGCAGCATCGTGGCATAGAGCTGGAGCAGTTGCTGATCGGAGAGACCGTGACGATCGATAGACGTTTTCGGAGCCTCAGAGAGCATGGCCATGGGGCGGCTTTTCCTTTTCTTTTCGGGTCATCAACGGGTGAACACCGTCCCCCGCACCAGGTCGGCGTCGTCCGACACCAGGAACGCGAGGATCTGGGCCACGCCGCGTGGGTCGACCAGCTTCGCCGTCGCCAGTGCGTCTTCCACCGATCG
>JAICXR010000059.1 GCA_025980355.1 Chloroflexota bacterium
AGTACGACGCCAAGGTGAGCGGCTATAAGGCGGCGGTCAACGCGGCGCTGCCGGATTATCCGCCCGCGGAAGTGGCGGAAGCCTTTGAAGGCGCTTTCAAGCATGCGGTACGCGAGCAGATTCTTGAGAAGCACATTCGCACGGATAGTCGACCGCTCAATCAGGTCCGGCCGATCACCTGCGAGGTCGGGCTGTTGCCCCGCACGCACGGCTCGGCCCTCTTCACGCGCGGTGAGACCCAGGCGCTGACGATCGTCACCCTCGGCTCCGGCGCCGAGGAGCAGGTATTGCGCACCCTGGGGCCGGACGAGACCAAGCGGTACATGCACCAGTACAACATGCCCGGCTTCTCCACCGGCGAGGCGAAGCGCATCGGCAGCCCCGGCCGGCGGGAGATCGGCCATGGCGCCCTGGCCGAGCGGGCCCTCGTGCCGGTGATCCCGCCGCAGGAGACGTTCCCCTATACCATTCGGGTGGTGTCGGAGATCCTGTCCTCCAACGGTTCCACCTCCATGGCGTCGGTCTGCGGCAGCACGCTCTCGCTGATGGACGCCGGTGTGCCGATCAAGGCGCCGGTCGCCGGCGTGGCGATGGGCCTCATCACGTCGGACGACAATAGCCGGTACGCCGTCCTCACCGACATCCTGGGCATGGAAGACGCCCTCGGGGATATGGATTTCAAGGTGGCCGGCACCGCTGAAGGCATCACCGCCTTGCAGATGGACCTCAAAGCGCAGGGGCTGCCGTTTGAGATCCTGGAGGACGCGCTGACCCAGGCGCGGGTCGGTCGGTTGCACATCCTCGGCAAGATGGTCGAGGCCATCGCCACGCCGCGCGAGCAGATGTCGCAATTCGCGCCGCGCATCTTCTCCATCAAGATCAACTCGGAAAAGATCGGCACGATCATCGGCCCGGGCGGCAAGATGGTGCGCAAGATCCAGGAGGAGACCGGGTCCACGATCGAGATCGAGGACGACGGCACGATCAACATCGCCACCAGCAGCGGCGAGGCCGCCGACCGGGCGATCGCCATGATCCGCGGTCTGGTCGAAGAGGTCGAAGTCGGCAAGGAATACGACGGCATCGTGCGCCGGACCATGGATATCGGCGCCTTCGTGGAGATTCTGCCCGGCAAAGATGGCCTGGTGCGCATCAACCAGCTTGCCAATCACTTCGTCGAGCACGTCGAGGATGTCGCCAAGGTGGGCGACAAGCTGCGCGTGCGCGTCATCGGCGTCGATCCGCAAGGCCGGATCAACCTCTCGCACAAGGTGACGCTGCCGGATTATGTCGAGCCCGAGGGCGGCGAGCGGTCCGGCCCGCCGCGCGGCGACCGGTCGGAAGGCGGTTCCCGCGGCGGCTTCCGCGGCCCCGGCGGTGATCGTGACCGTGGCCCGGATGGCGGACGCGGGGCCGACGGCCGCCGTGGCGGCTTCGGTGACCGTCCCAGCTATAACCGCGACCGGCCGGCCTACGGCGGGGACCGTTCCGGCGGCCGTCCGGCCTACGGGAACGATCGCCCGGGCGGCGGCGATCGTCCGTCGTATGGCGGCGACCGCTTTAGCCGCGAGGAGCGCCCGGTCCCGAGCGAGGAGCGCTCAGCGCCGCGGGAGGAGCGCCCCAGCGCGGCGCCCCGTCCCCCCCGCCAGGACGCGCCCGCCGGCTACACCTTCCCGTCCCGTCCGCCGGAGAGCGTCCACGACTCGGACGACGAGTAAGCCGGCAGTCTGACCGGGTATCAAGGGGGAGCGTAGGATAGTCCTACGCTCCCCCTCCGTCGTTACGAGCCGCGAGGGCCGATCTTCTCCACCACGGCGACCTGCGGGGCGCGGTGGCGATCCAGTGCTTGACGGGATACACTGCGCCATGCAAGAGGAAGTGATCGCCATGAGCCAAGAACAGGATGGGGTCGCGCTCGCCGCCCGACCGATGGCCGGCTGGCCGCCGGATGACACCGAGGAGAGCGTCGTGGGGACCAACCTCCACCAGACGACCATCACCAACCTGCGCTGGGGGCTCAACGAGGTGGCGAGCCTCCGCCCGCCCGCCGGGCAGGCACCGCCCTGGCAGGCCCTCAGCCAGACCGCCATCAGCGGCATGCGCCGCCCGGACGGTTCCAGCTACACCGTCCTGCCCGACGTCTTCGTCTACCGCCAGCCCATCGACGAGCGCCTGGCGACCCTGGCGCTGGAGGACGTCGGCCCGCCGCTCCTCGTCATCGAGGTGCTCGGCAAGACGACCTACCGGAGTGATCTTGACTTTCGGAGCGGCAAAGGATTCAGTTACGCCCAGGCGGGGGTGCAGGAATACCTGATCCTCGACCCGACCGGGGAGTTCCTGCCGGAACGGGTGCTCGGCTCGTTCCTCGGGAACCACGGCTACGTCCGCCGACGGCCTGACGCGAGCGGACGCTGGCGGAGCCGAGAGCTCGCCCTGGGGATCGCCTTCGAAGGGGCCCTCATCGCCGTGTACGCCGGCGATGGCAAGCGCCAACTGCGCGAGGGCGAGGTTGCCCGCGAGATCGCCCGCAGGGACGACGAGATCGCGGCATTGCGCCGGCTCCTCGACCAGCAACGGAAGGCAGCGCACGACTAGCTCTTGCGTGGCGCAGGACGTAGCAGCCGTGCAGCGCGGCGAGACAGGCGCCGGCGTGTTGCCATCGGATCCGATCGGATCGTGGATCCGCGGGTCACGCGTTGACCGGCATCCGCTACGCCGAGCGCGATGAGATGGCGACGGACCCGGCTTCGGTACGGGCGCGTTTGGCGCCAATAGTAGCCCGCCATGTTCAGGGCACGGCCGGCACTGGCCCAACAACGGAGCGGCGCACGAACTCGGCGAGTGGGGTGAGGGGGATTGACGGATACCGGCGCAAGAGGTCGGTGGGGTCGAAGGACATGTCCCGGGTGTCCATGACGACGCCGGCTTGAATCACGCGGGCAAGGGCCGGGTTGACCGGGCGCAGCACGACCGACAGCGCCCGCATCATCGGCAGCGGCACGTGGCCCACCGAGCCGGACTGTCCGGTTACCTCCTGGAAGACCTCCACGAACCGGCGCATGCTCAGGTTTTCTGGTCCGCCGACGTCCAGCGACACGCCCCGCATCGCCGGGTCGACCACGGCGAGCTCGACGAACCGCGCGACATCGTCGGCCGAGACGAAGTTGATGGGGTTCCGACCCCGCCCGAAGATTCGGGTCTTGCCGCACTTTAGCAGCGGCTCGCCCACCACCTTCGCCCAGGTCTCCATCAAGGCGGTCGGCCGGACGATGGTCCAGGCAAGCCCGCTCGCCCGCAGTTCCTGCTGGGCCAGGAATTTCATACGGAAGAGCTCCATCGCGCTGTTTGGCGCTGCGCCGTGGATGGAGATAAGGATCACGTGATCGGATCCGGCACCCCGAGCGGCGCGGATCAGGTTGCTGTTCCCTTCGAAGTCGACGGTACGCGGGCGCACGTTGCCCGGCCCCTGGAACCCCTGGATCGCCGAGATGACGGTTTGCGTCCCCTCCATCGCCCGTTGGACGGAGGCCAGATCGCGCACGTCGCCCGGCACGACCTCAACGAGCTCGCTCTCCAGATGCTGAGCCCGCGCCGGATCCCGCGTCAGGATCCGCACGGGGAGGCCCCGTACGGTCAGCAACCGAACGACTCGCGTCCCGAGCGTGCCGGTCCCGCCGGCGATCAGAATCATGCGCGGCCTCCGTCCGATTCCGGCCCGCGGCCGGGAGTTGCGCCCGACCGCCGCGCTGCCATGTGTTCTCGAACGGACGCGTCGATGCCGGCGCCCGGCGTGACCGGCTCGAGGTATAGTCGCATCCACACGACCTGCCCGCCGTCCGTGCCGGCGATGGTGACCATCGCCATGAGCGCCGGCGCGCCGTCGAGTCGCGTGCCCCGCAGTTCCCACTCCGTCCAGGCCGTGTTCCCGTCCACAGCGCAGCGCAGCACGTTCGCCCGGATGTCGGGTACGCTCCAGAAAATCTGCGACCAGTTCTTCCGCATCTGCTCGCTCCCGCGAAAGGTGCGGTCCGGATGGAACGGCTGCTCGCTGAGATAGTCGGGGTGGAAGCACGCGGCGAGTGCCTCCAGGTCGTGGTCGTCGACGGCGCGCTTGATGGCATCGATGACGGCCCGAGGGTCTGTCTCGCCCTGCATGTCGCTGAACCGGCTTTCTCGCGGGACGCGGTCCCGGTACGATCTTCTACTGTCGACCCGTGTCGGTATTTGGTAAGATACCAGCATATTCGATAGGAGTCAACATTAACGAAAAGGCGGGCGGGCGCGGGCCGAGGCGGCGATACTCCTCCCCGCGACGTCAAGAGCAGGCGCGGTTGACCAGGAACCAGATCGTGGAGGCGGCTCGCCGGCTCTTCGCGACGCGGGGATACGCCGCGACGACCCTCCCGGCGATCGCGCGCGAAGCGGGAGTCTCTGCCCCGACCGTCACCGCCGTTTTCGGGACGAAGGCGGCGCTGCTCGAGGCGTTGATCAATCTGGGGGTACGCGGCGACGCGGCGCCCGCTCCCCTCGCGGAGCGGCCGTGGTGGCGGGAGATGCTGGAGGAAGCCGACCCGAGGCGACAGCTGCGGCTGCACGCGGCCAACGTGCGCCGCATCCAAGAAGGCTCGGCCGACATCGCCGAAATCGTCCGCGGCGCCGCCACGGCCGATCCGGAGATCGCGGCCGTGCTCAAGCAGCGCCATCGCCAGAGGTTCGAGGACACACAACTGGTCGCACAATCGCTCGGCCGGAAGCGGGCCCTGGCTCCCGGAGTGACCGTCGCCAAAGCGGGGGATCTGGTGTGGGCGCTCTCCGGGGCGGAGGTGTACCGGATGCTCGTGGTGGAGCGCGGCTGGTCACCGGACGAGTACGAGGAGTGGCTCGCCTCGGCCCTGGCGGACTCGCTGCTACCTCATCCCGAACCGGCACGGTAGGCGGACAGGAGATGGGGCTTTACCGACCGAGCAATCCTTGGCTCACCGGCCCGCCGCGTCCTCGGCCGGACGCGGCGGCGAAGCGGGCGCCGTGTCGTCGGTCGCGTGCTCCTGGGCCATCGTCTGGGCCTCCTGACGCAGCCGGCGGATCTGGTCCACCGTCGCCTCCACCCGGGCGAAGAGCTCGGCCTGGCTCTGGATGCCGGCGTGGATCAGCCAGGAGGCGGCGTCACTGCGGGTCGAGCGGATGCCGGCTTCGATCAAGGTATCGATCGCGGCGAGGTCTTGGGCATCGACACGGCAGGTGACGACGTTATCCTTAGCGTCTTTCAACTGACCAAGCTCGGCCAGGCGACTGCGAAGAACGCCCGGTCCGCTCAGCGCGCGGAGCGTCTCCCGCCGCACTTTCTTCATCGTGGCGCCGAGGGACTCCAAGACGCCGGCGGCGATTCCCTCCCCCTCCCGGACCAACCCGAGCAGCAGGTGCTCGGTGCCAATGTAGTGATGGCCGAGGTTGCGGGCCTCTTCCACCGCCAGCTCGATCACCTTGCGGGCGCGGGGCGTCAAGCCGATGTCGCCGTCCGGCGCCTGGTTGCCGCGTCCGATGATGAATTCGACCGCCTTGCGAGCCTTGTCCACCTCAATGCCAAGCTCGGTCAGGACTTTCGCCGCCACGCCTTCACGCTCGCGGATCAGGCCGAGCAGCAGGTGCTCCGTGCCGATGTAGTTGTGATTGAGGCTCCGCGCTTCCTCTCTGGCCAGAGCCATGACGCTGCGGGCGCGCTGAGAGAACTTATCGAGGCTCGCCGCTGGCGGCATTGCCGGGGCTGGTTCTGTGACCGGATCGCTCATGATGCTCCTTTCCCTGGCGGGAACACACCGCTCTCCAGGGCTCCCGACGTGTAGTAGAATTACATGACAATCACCGACGCGCAACTCCGGGAGGCAAGTCTTTCGCGGCCGGCCCCTGTGCTCCCGCCCGCGTCCTCTCTCCCCGCGCCGGGGAGAGAGTAAGAGAGAGAGGTGCCTGTCCCGTACACTGCTGGCACACTGGATCAGCAGCGGGAGGCCGGGGATGGAGCTGCAGCGCTTCCGGCGTATCGACGACTTCTATCGCCGGGCGGAACGCTTCTTGCTGGCGCACGAGGCCGAGCACAACCTGATTCTCGGCCTTTGTACCAGCGCCCGCCGGCAACCGGCGGATTTTGAGCAGCAACCGTATCTGGCGATCGTCGAGCAGCAGGGGGCGGTGGTCGCGGCCGCGCTGATGACGCCGCCGCTCAACCTGATCCTCTCCCATCTGACGACCAACCAAGTCCTGCCGCTGATCGCCCAGGACGTGTACCGCCTCTCGCCGATCCTCCCCGGCCTCCTCGCGCCCCGCGCCGCGGCCGAGCAGTTCGCCGCCTGCTGGCAAACGTTGAGCGGCCAGCCCTATCGCCTCCGCACCGCCGAACGCATCTATCAACTCGACGCCGTCATCCCGGTGCAAGGCGTACCCGGCCGCCTGCGGCGGGCCGGCGACGCCGACCGCGCCCTCCTAGTCGCCTGGGCGGTCGCCTTTTACGCCGAGGCCGACCGCCAGACCGACTTGCGGCGCGCCCGCACCCTGGCCGAGCGGAACATCGACGCACGGCTCCACGCCGACGCCGGCGGCTACTACCTGTGGGTGGACGGCGAACCGGTGTCGCTGGCCGGCTGCACGGGCCCCACCCCCAACGGCATCCGGATCGGCCCGGTCTACACGCCGCCCGAACAGCGCGGCCACGGCTATGCCAGCGCCGCCGTCGCCGCGCTCAGCGGTTCCCTGCTGGACCGCGGCTACCGGCACTGCTACCTCTACACCGACCTCAGTAACCGCACGGCGAACAAGATCTACCAGGCCATCGGCTACCGCCCGGTGTGCGACGTCGATGAGTACGCGTTCGGGCCGTGATGGTCCCGGCAGCCTCCTTGCTCCTGGCGGACCGCACCGGCGTTCTTTTCCGGTATCATCCAGGCCAGTAATCGCGATCCGCGCCGCGGGAGCCGCGCCGGCGCCGGACGACGCCGGCGGTGAACCTAGGGAAGAGGAAGGAGCCAGGACATGATCCCCAAGCAAGCCTTCGGGCGAACCGGCCACATGAGCACGCGAACGATCTTCGGCGCCGCCGCCCTGAGCCGGGTATCCCAGGAGGAGGCCGACCGCACCATGGAGACGGTGCTGCGCTACGGCGTCAACCACATCGACACGGCCGCCAGCTACGGCGACTCCGAGCTGCGGCTGGGCCCCTGGATGGAACGCATCCGCGATCAGGTATTCCTGGCGACGAAGACGGGCGATCGTACCTACGCGGCGGCGCGCGACTCGATCAAACGGTCGCTGGATCGCTTGCGGGTCTCCACCATCGATCTGATCCAGCTGCACAACCTGGCCGACCCGGCCGAATGGGAAACCGCCCTCGGGCCGGACGGCGCCCTGAAAGCCTGCATCGAGGCGAAGGAGCAAGGGCTGGTGCGCTTCATCGGCGTCACCGGCCACGGCCTGAGCATCGCCAGGATGCACCTGCGCGCATTGCAGCGGTACGACTTCGACTCCGTGCTCCTGCCCTACAGCTTCGTGATGATGCAGAATCGAGAGTACGCTAGCGAACTGGAGGCGCTGTGGGCTCACTGCCGGCGGAACAACGTCGCCTTCCAAACGATCAAGGCGATCACCCGCGCCCCTTGGGGCGACCAGCCGCATACCGCCGCCACCTGGTACGACCCGTTGCGGGAGCAGGCGGATATTGATGTTGCCGTCTCCTGGGTGCTCGGCACGCGCCCGTGCTTCCTGAACACGGTCGGCGACATCGACGTGCTGCCGAAGGTGCTCGACGCCGCCGACCGCTTCACGGGCCAGCCTTCGGATGAGGACGTGCGCCGGGTCATGGAGCAGCGGCACATGGAGCCGCTCTTCGTGTAGGCGCCCAGCCCTGCCCTCACCCGGGAGTGGGAGCGGTTCCCGCCGGGCCGGGTGAGGGCTCGTAGGCGGCTACCCCGTCCCGGATCGCTCCCACCACGCCGTTCTCCATGGTTTCCCGGGCGACGCGGACGGCGTTGGCGATAGCGTTGGCGTTGGAACGGCCGTGGGCGATGATGGCGACGCCCTGGATGCCGAGCAGCGGCGCGCCGCCGTACTCGGCGTAGTCCAACTTCGCCCGCACGCGCCGGAACGCCGGGCGCAAACCGGCGGCGAGCAGCGTGTTGATCCGGCTGCTCGTCAGTTCCGCCCGTACGAGATCGAGCAGGGTCTCCCCGACGCCCTCCGCCGTCTTGATGAGCACGTTACCGACAAAGCCGTCGCAGACGATGACGTCGGCCTTGCCGCGCGGCACGTCCTTGCCTTCGATGTTGCCGCGAAAGTTGAGGCTGGTGTGCTTGAGGCGCCGATGGGCCTCCTGCACCACCAGGGGGCCTTTTTCCTCCTCCTCGCCATTGGACAGGAGCGCCACCGCCGGCCGGGGGCGGCGGAGCACCCGTTCCATATAGATGCTTCCCATCACGGCGAACTGGACGAGGTGCTGCGGCTTCACCTCCGTGTTCGCGCCGACATCCAGCAGCAGGACGGGGGCGCCCGTCGTCGGGAAGATGGTGGCCAGCGCCGGCCGGTCGACGCCGGCAATCCGCCCCATGGTGAACATCGCCACGCCGAAGAAGGCCCCGCTGTTCCCGGCGGACACGGCGGCCGCCGCCCGGCCCTCTTTCACCAGCCGGCAGCAGACGTGCATCGAGGAATCGCGACGCCGCCGCACCGCCGTCGCGGCGTGCTCGTCCATGCCGATGGTCTCCGCGGCGTGGACGATCGGCAGACCTCTGGGCGCCCCGAGCCGCGCCAGCTCGGCTTCGAGCGCCGCCGCGTCGCCCACCAGCAGCACCGGAGTCTGGAAACGGCGCTGGGCATCGAGGGCCCCTTCGACGGCGGCAGCCGGCGCGAAGTCGCCGCCCATAGCATCGAGCGCGACTGGCAAGCGATCAGTCAATGGAGCCATGGCAGGATCATACGGCGGTATCTCCCCGGGTGCAACGAATGGGGTCGCCGCCGCGTTACCCGGCCTGCGGCAGGCCATCCGGGTTGGCTTCCCAACTGAAGCGCTGGGTGTTCAACCGTTCCTGCACGCCGTTGGGGCCGTTGACCCAGGTGTGGAAGCCGTCGGTGAAGGCCGTCCAGTTGTCCGCCTTGCGCCAGACGAGCAGACCGCCGGTCGCATGTTGCAGCGCATCGCCGTTGGCGGGATTGTGCGACTCGTCGTCCGTGCAGTCGCCCACTTCAGCCGGGATGAGATCGTGCAGGGTCTGAAAACCGAGCACGAACTGGCAGTTATGGGCCGTGGACGCTCCCGTGTCCTGGAAACCCTGCAGCACCGTATACACCACGAGGCGCTCGGAATAGCTCTTGGCCTGCGGGTTCCAGTCTCCGGCGCAGGTGATCAGGTTGAGACGCGGGACTTCGGACGGACCGTAAATTTGCTGCATCGGGCATTGATCGGACGGGCAGGTCGCCACCCCCTGCACCAGGAAGGTCAGCGTGGTGGCGCCGTCGTCCACCAGCACCCGCGCCCCCGGCTGGAGCTGGCCGACCTTCCAGAACACGGCCGGCCCGGTGGTCGAATCCAGGTGCCCGATGATCGCGGCGTTGCCATCAGCACCCGGTTGGTAACCGAGCTTGTACCAGGCGGCGTCCATCCACTGGCTGGGACTCTCCACGGCCCGATCGGCGGTCAGCCCGACCTGCTCCACCGGGGCGTCCACGCCGATACTCGGAATGGAGAGGTGGATCGGGACGATCGGTCCCGCGGTGCCGCTCGCCTGGGCCGGCACGGCGGTCGAGACGGCCGAAGCGATCAGGAAAAAGCAAGCCACCAGCATGTAGGCCACGCGGGACACCGCGATCCGCGCCAGCATATTACGCTCCGTCCCTATGAACCGCCCATCCGTGAGCGGGGAGGTACACCAACCTGGCGCTGAATCGCACGTCCCGTGCCATCCGCGCCACCTTAACTATCGTACACTGCTGAGGAGCGCCTGTCCCATAGACGCTCCGTTCGGGGAGGGAGCGTACCCAATGCGTCTGGCCCTGCTCGGCTTCCATCATGAGACGAACACCTTCGCCACGCGACCGACCGACTACGCCGACTTCGCCCAGCACGGCATCCTGCGTGGTGACGAATTGGTGCATCGGCACGCCGAAGCGCATAGCACCGTCGCCGGCTTCCTGGAGATCGGGCGGCGCTCCGGCGTGCCGGAGGTGACGGTGGTCCCGCTGTACTACGCGACCGCCAACCCCTCCGGCACGGTCACGCGGGCCACATTTGAGCGGATCGCCGGCGAGCTGCTGCGCTCGCTCGCCGAAGGCGGCCCCTGGGATGGCGTCCTCCTGGCGCTCCACGGCGCCGCCGTGGCGGAAGGGTATCCGGACGCCGACGGCGAGGTCGCGGCGCGGATCCGGGCCGCCATCGGCCCCAACGTGCCGATCGGGCTAGCGCTGGACCTACACGCCAACCTCACCGCTCGGATGGTCGACCAGGCGACGGTGACGGTGCTCTACCGCACCAACCCCCATCTCGATCCCCGGCTGCGCGCGCGGGAGTGCGCGGAGTTCGTCGTGCGCACGGTGCGGGGCGAGATCCACCCCGTCCAGGCGCTGGAGACGCCGCCGCTCGTCATCAATATCGTGACGCAGGGGACGGACGAGGAGCCGATGCGGGGCCTGATGGCGGCGGCCGACGCCGTCATCGCTCGCCCCGGCATGCTCACGGCGAGCATCGCCATGGGCTATCCCTACGCCGACGTGCCGGAGATGGGCGCCGCCTTCCTGGCCGTCCACGACGGCGACCCGGCGGCCGCGCGCGCCGCGGCGCAAGAACTGGCGGGGCTGGCCTGGCAACGCCGACAGTCCTTTGTCGCCCAGGTCCCCGGGCCCAGCGAGGCGTTGCAGCAGGCGATGGCGGCGCCGCGCGGCCCCGTCGTGTTGCTCGACGTGGGCGACAACATCGGCGGCGGCACGATGGGCGACTCCACCCTGCTCCTGGCGGAGGCCCGCCGCCTCGGCGTGCGCCGCTACCTGCAAACGTTGTACGACCCGGACGCGGTCATCGCCTGCGTCGCGGCCGGCGTCGGCGCCCGTCTCACGCTCCTGGTCGGCGGCAAGACGCCGGATTCCCCCCACCCGCCGGTCGAGGTGAGCGGGTACGTCCGTCTGATCTCCGACGGCAAATTCGAGGACCCGACGCCGACGCACGGCGGCTGGCGCTTCTTCGACGCCGGCACGACGGTGGTGCTGGAGATGGCGGAAGAGCAGACGCTGGTGCTGACCAGCCGGGTGATCGGCAACACCAGCAGCCAGCAGATGGCCTCGCTCGGCATCCGGCCGGAGCGCTACCGGGTGGTCGTCGCCAAGGGCGTGCTGTCGCCCCGCCCGGCCTACGCCCCGATCGCCGCCCAGCTGGTGCTCGTGAACACCCCCGGCATCACCACCGCCGACCTCAGTCGCTTCACCTATCGCGAGCGCCGGCGGCCACTCTATCCCTTCGAACTGGCGGCGACCTACTCCCCGGCGATACGTGGGTAACTTGGTCGCGCCAGGAGGCAACGGTGGACTACAGTTCGGTTAGAGGAGCCGCTTAAGGGCGTTGGTGGCGCCCGTGCCCTGGCGCGACTGCGGTCGCGCCAGGGCGTCATCGTTTGGCTCTATTTATGCTGATGCTGGGGATAGCAAGGGGCGGCAATACGCGCGCTCCTGCTGGGATAGCCTGATGAGGACTGAGGGAGGTTCCCATGCCCTTGTTTGGTCGAGGTCGCGCTGAGGAAGCTGCCAGCGCGACGGTTATCTGCCCATCCTGCCACGAGCCGGCACCGGCCGACGTCCTGATCTGCCCGCATTGCAAGGGGGTGTTGCCGCCGCGACCGCAGGCCGTCGACGTCGCTACGACCGGTCCCGACAGCGCCGCGCCGTCGCCCGGTGAAGAGCAAGTTCCCCGGGAATCGGAGCAGACGGCCGGCACAGTTCAATAGCACCGTTACCGGTCGCATG
>JAICXR010000285.1 GCA_025980355.1 Chloroflexota bacterium
CAATCGACCAGCACCGGCGGGGGTCCCGGCAACAGGAACACCCCTGCCCGCACGCCTGGCAAGGGCAGCACCGGCGCCGCGGCGCCAATCACCATCCTAGCTGTCCGTCATTGTCTGCGCAGCCGGTGCGGCCTCGGCGCTGCTCGGCGGCGCGGAGGCCGGCTTCTCCAGCGCGAGGCGGCCGCCGGCGCCGGAGGCGAGCGTGGCGGCGCTGAGGGCGATGCTGGGCCGTCGGGCTGCCGGCGCGCGAACGACGGGGACATCGGCCACGCCGGCGACGTGCGTCAGTTCATGTTGGGCTTCGGCGACGGCGGGATTCACGGCGGCGAGGGCGGGAGCGCTGTCCGGGGCCGGCGGCATATAGGCCGGCGGGGCGACGACGGGGGGCGTCCATGTCTGCTGCAACGTCTCGTTGGCGATGCGGGTGACGTCCGACATCTGCTGCTGGACCTCGTCGCGCACCTGCTGCACCTGGGCAAGCGGCTCCTGAAAGGTGGCGCCGAGGGACCCTTGCAATTCGCTCGACATCCGGCGGAATTCGCGCAGCCCCCGGCCGGCGCCGCGAGCGAGTTCCGGCAGCTTCTCCGGTCCGAACACCATGAAGGCAATGATAAAGAGCACCAGGAGCTCCGGCGCGTGATTGAAACCCAGCATGACCTCTCGCCTCCTCGCCACACTCGCCGTGTTGCGGCTGCTAATCGTCGGAGAACCGCTGTTCCTTCCAGGGGTCGGCGTTGTTATGGTAGCCGTGACGCTCCCAGAAGCCGAGTTCGTCACGCTCCACAAACTTGAGGGCCCGGAGCCATTTCGCACTTTTCCAGAAGTAGCGACCGGGAATAATCAGGCGGGCGGGGTAGCCGTGGTCCGGCGTCAACGGCTTGCCGTCATAGGTATCCGCGATCAAGGCCTGGTCGGTGGCCAGGATCTCCAGCGGCACACTGGTCGTGAAGCCGTACTCGCACTCGGCGATGACGAAGTGGGCGCGGGGTGCCGGCCGCACTTGGGCCAGCAGCGCCTGTACATCGGCGCCCTCCCATGGCGTGTCCAGCTTGCTCCAGCGGGTCACACAATGGATGTCCAGCGTCACCTGCTTGCGCGGCAGCTGTCGGAACTGCTCCCAGTTCACTTCCAGCGGCGAATCCACGGCACCGTAGAGGCGCAAGTTCCAGGTCTTGAGATCCACCCGCGGCACCGGACCGTAATGGAGCACCGGGAAGTCGCGCGTGAGCGACTGACCGGGCGGGATGCGCTCGGCGACGCCGACGGCGGGGGCGCTTCGGCGAAACGGATTCAATGCCACCGCACGGCCCTCTCTGACGATATACCGGGGTTAAGTATACCCCTTGGAATGAAGGGACACCGGACCGTGAACGGTCCGGCTGAACCGACGAAGCCCCTCCGGGGCTTCGTCGGTTCAGCCGGGGGATTTATCGCTCGGCCGGGCCGGTGCCGCGCCGGTCGCTCGGCCCACCGTCACAGCTTGAACCCGGCGAAAGGGAAGTACCCGGCGAAGCCGTAGAGGATGCCGACGATGTAGCCGGCGGTCACGGCGCGGGGGATGCGCTGATCGGCAAAGAGCTCGGCACTGGCCAGGGCGATGGCCGGCACGGCCGGCAGCATGTAGTAGATGTAGGAGATACGGTGGTCCAGGATCGTCGCCGGGAGGAAGGGCAGGTAGGCGAGTGCGAACCAGACGAGCGCCAGCACGGCGTTGCGCTTGTCGAGGCCCCGGAGGCGGGCCAGCGCGTAGGCGAGGGCCAGCGGCAGCCCGGCGATCAGGTAGGGGTTGAGCGCGCCGCGGAAGAGGATCGACGCGTACTGGCGGATGATGTCGTCTTGCGGGCAGGGGACGCCGTTGCCGAGCGACTCCTTGCAGACGGTGACGGTCACCGTGAGGTAGGGGATCTGCACCTCGTTGATCAGCCACTCCCAGGGCCAGCTCTCGATTCCGGTCGGCCCGGCGGGATGGGTGAGCTTGGTGCCGTAGGACCAGATGGCGGTCAGGTGGCTGATCGGGTTGGTATACGTGCTCCAATGCCGGTCGAGGAGCCAGAGTGCCACCAGGAAGCTCGCCAGGTACACCACGCCCATGGTCAGCGTCTGGGCCAGGCGACGCCAGAGGATCGGGCGTTTCGGCCGCTGGTAGACGGTCAGGGCCACGATGAAGCACACCACGATCGCCGGGCCGTAGAGGCCGTACTCCTTGCAGAGCGTGCCGAAGGCGAAGGCCAGGCCCGCCTCGATCGGCCGGCCGCGCAGGAACCAGGCGGCGCCGGCGAGCATGCCGAGCAGCATGAAGATGTCGAGGATGCCGATCCGGCTGGTGACGAAGACGAGGTTGTCGAAGGCGAACAGGAAGGCGGCGAGTACGCCCGCCCAGGGACCCAGCCCGACGAGCCGGCCGATCTGGTACATGAAGACGATGGCGAGCGTCCCCGCGACGACGCTGCCCCAGCGCCAACCCCAGGCGTTGTCGCCGAGCACCCGCATGTTGTAGGCCATGGTCAGCTTGGCCAGGGGCGGATGCTCCTGGTTGGGGTCCTTGCCGGGTGGGTTGTGGGCGTAGGGCGAATCTTGCGGCTGCGGTAGGTCGAGGATCGTGCGGGCCGCCGAGACGTAGTACTTCTCATCGAAGATGAGGGAGCCGGGCGGCTGATCCAGCCACAGCACGCGCAAGAAGAAGCAGAGCAACATCATCGCCACCATGACGGCCATTGCCGGTTGCCAGCCGCGCCGAAAGGGCTCGGTCCGGGCGGCCGCTGCATCCGGTCCGCCGTATACGGGCGCCAATTCGTTCGTTTGCTCGCCGACGGCGCCGTCACGCTGAGCCGATGGCTCACGATCGGCCGGCGGCGTCCCGTCGTCGGGCCGGTCGTCGGGGGCGGTCGCACCGGGCGCCAGGGTCTCCGGGTCCGGCGACGCGATGCTGGTCTCTCTGACGTCAGGCGGTGGTGGAGCGTGCGGTTCCTCGGTCGGCTCGCCGTCTGCGGTCGAATGCTCCATGCCGCCTGCTCTTCCTCATCCTTGCCATCCGCCAACCCTCTTCACCAGGCTTGATGATACTACGCGACCATCGCCTCCGACTGGGGAGCGGCGGATACTCCCTGCTGCACCGGGGAAGTCCCGTCCAGAGCGGAGCACGCGCGGTAGCTGGGCGGCGTATGATGGTGATGATGCATCGGTCTCGTACGTTGGAAGTTGGCGCATGCGTTTGGCGGTCGTCTCGGTGGTGCTGGTGGCCGTCCTGGCCTTCCTCGGCGTCGCCGGCTACGCCCTGGCCCGGCAGAACGGGCTCGCCGCCGGGGAGGTAGCCGCCGGCAACAGCGGCGCCGGCAAGGTCTTCGGCAGCGGAGAACTGGTGGAAGGGAAGCCGCACGCGGCGGCGCCGGTGCGGCTCACGCTCTTCTCCGGCGGCGCCTGGGATCTCAATGACCAGCGCGGCACGCCGGTGCTCGTCAACTTCTGGGCCTCCTGGTGCCCCCCCTGCCGGCAGGAAGTGCCGGTGCTCCAGCAGGGCTGGCAGCGCTACCAGCATCAGGTCTCCTTCATCGGCGTGGACGTCTGGGATACGGATGCCGACGCCAAGCAGTTCCTGCAGAGCTACGGCGCGACCTATCCCAACGCGCCCGACCCGGCCGGCCATGTCGCCATCGACTACGGACTGACCGGCGTGCCGGAGTCGCTTTTCATCGACCGCACGGGCCGGGTCGTGCAGCACTTCGTCGGGCCGCTGGACGAGGCGACGCTGGACTCACTACTCAGTACGTTGCTACAGCAATAACCGCAATGCCGTTCATCGTGCTGATCCGCTGGTTCCACACGGTGGCGGCGGTGGCCTGGGTGGGTGGGATGTTGTTTTATGTCGCTGTGCTCACTCCGGCACTCAAGCAGGTGGACGCGGCGACGCCCCGCGGCGCGCTCGTCGCCGCCATCGCCAAGCAGTTCCGCGAATGGACCCAGGCGGCGATCGCCGTCGTTCTGCTGACCGGGGCCGTCCTGACCTTCGACCGGCTGTCCCAGCCGCACGTGGCGCGGCCGTATGTGGTCGTGCTCGCCGTCAAGATCGTGCTGTCCCTGCTCATGGTGGCGCTCGCGGGTGCCCTGGGCCGGCGCAGAACGTTGCGTCGCTGGCCGCACTGGCTCTCCGTGCCCTACCTGATCCTGGCCCTTGGCTTGCTGGTGTACCTGCTCGCCATCATCTTGCAGGTACTCTTCGACCTCAGCTACGGTGCGGCGTCGTGACCGGTCGCGGTGGTGCATACTGGTACGATAATGAGGGGGATGGCGATACAGGCGGAATGCTTGGCGGCCGGCGCCGTCAATTCCGGCGCTGCGCGGTGCCGTGGCAGAAAGGCGCTGAGGGATGGATGTGAGACCGTCAACCGCCCAGTCCGTTGTTCCAGCCTCGAAGGACGTGCCTGCCCGACGCTTGCCGCCCCTCAAGTTTCTGATTGCCGGAGCGGCGGTGTTGATCACCTTCGCCTACCTGGTCTCCACCGCCATGGGCGCGAGCGCCGTGTATTACCTGACCGTTAGCGAGTTACACGCGAAGGGCGCTGCGGCCTATAACACGCCGGTGCGGGTTGGTGGGCAAGCAGCAAACGGTTCGATCAGCTTTGATGCCGGGACGCAGACGCTGCGCTTCAGCCTGACCGACAGCAGCGGCACGATGCCGGTCGTCTACACCGGCGTCGTGCCGGATATGTTCGGCTACGCCAAGGACGGGCACTACCAGGACGCCGTGGTGGAAGGGACGTTACATTCGGACGGCACCTTCTACGCGACCCAGATCATTGTCAAGCACGATGCGAGTTTCGCGGCGGCTGACGCCTCGGCGACGGCACAGGCCGGAGCGGGCGCCGGGCAGTCCAAGCCATGAGCTTCGCAGAGAGCGGCACAGCCGCCCTGGCCATTGCCATCGTACTCGGCGCGTACACGGCGACCGCCGCACTGGCCGGCCATTTTCGCGGCTTGCCGGAGTTGCGGCTGAGCGCGGAACGCGCCGCCCTCGCCGCCACGGGGATGGTGA
>JAICXR010000341.1 GCA_025980355.1 Chloroflexota bacterium
GGCGGACGGCGCTCCTTGCCGGTGGACTGAGCGTTGTGGATGAGCGTCGGCTTTTCGGCGCGTTCAAAGGAGAGGCATGCCACAGACCTACCCCACCCACCATATCGCGCCGCTGGAGGTGCGATTCCCCGAGGCCAGTATTCCGACGGATGTCGAGGAGTATCTTTTCGACCTGCAAGGGTTCGTGCTGCTGCGCGGCGCGCTGAGCCCGGAGGAGGTGGCGGCCGGCAATGCGGCCGTCGATCGCATCCCCCGCTCCTTGCCGCGCCTTGGCTGGTTCGGCCACGTGCAGCGCGAAGACCATCCCGAGCATCGAGGGATCAGCTACCAGCAGATCTACGAGGCCGGCGAACCGTTCGAGCGGCTGATCGACCACCCCAGCTACATTAATTATGTCCTGCGCTTCGTCGGCGGCCAGGGCAGCTTCGATTACCACCACGGCCCTTTGTTCGTCGACGAGAATTTCTTCACCATCCGCGGCCCGGGCGAGGCGATCCCCCTGCACAGCGGCGGCCACGACCGTTGCAAACGCCTGCAGTATCGCTACCATAACGGCCGCTTCATGTGCGGCCAAGTCAACGTGCTGATCGCCTACACCGACATCGGCCCCGGCGACGGCGCCACCATGGTGATCCCCGGCTCGCACAAGGCGAACATCCTGCATCCGGCCTTCCTGCGGCGGCATGGCAACGAATGGGGCGAAGGCGGCGGCGGCTCGGTGGAAGGCACGGAGGGCGCCATCGAGGTCTATATGCAGGCGGGCGATGCGCTGGTCTTCGTGGACGCCTTGAGCCACGGCTCCGCCAGGCGGGCAAACCCGGGCGAGCGCCGCATCACGGTCTATCGCTACGGCTCCGCCTGGAATCGCACGCGCTGGGGCTACGAACCGTCGGCAGCGCTCCTCGAGCGGCTCAATCCCTTCGCCCGCGAAGTGGTCATGACCCAACGCCACCCGACGCGCTGGCCGCCGGCAGATGCGGTTCGGCCCTGACGGCGCCGGCTGATCGCCGAATAATCCATGCACCATCGCTAAAGCCATGGTTACAGCGGCATATCGCGGAAGACCTGGTGGCGGTACAGGTCAAGCCCTTCCTGTAGCAGTGCCCTGGTCGCCTTGCTCAATGCGTTCCCGTAGCACATGCTTTTGCACCTTGCCCAGGGCGTTGCGGGGCAGGGAGTCGACGAATACCAGGCGGCGCGGCTTTTTGTAGCTCGCCAGTTGATCGCGGCAGAGGGCGATCAAGTCGGCGGCGAGCGCGGCGGGACCGTTCGGCGTCGCGACATCGGGGCGCACGACGACTGCGGCGACGACCTGCTCGCCATAATCGGGGTCCGGCAGCCCCAGCACGGCCGCCTCGGCCACCGCCGGGTGGCGCTGGAGCACCTCCTCGACCTCGCGCGGGTAGATGTTGTAGCCGCCGCTGATAATCAGCTCGCGGGCGCGCCCGGCGATGGTGTAATAGCCGTCGCTGCTGCGCCAGCCGAGGTCGCCGGTGGCAAACCAGCCATCGGCGCTGAAAGCGGCCGCCGTCGCGTCGGGCCGCCGCCAATAGCCCTTGAAGACGTGCGGGCCGCGCACTTCGATTTCGCCCATGCGCTCGTCCGTGATCGGCTGGCGCGTAGCGACGTCGACGATGCGCGCCTCCTGACCGGGGAAGGGCTGGCCGACGGTGCCGGGGCGGCGCTCGCCGGCATACGGGTTACTGAGGTTCATGAGCGTCTCGGTCATGCCGTAGCGTTCCAGGATTGGGTGGCCAAACCGCTCCCGGAATTCCTCGAAGGTCTGTACGCTCAGCGGCCCGGAACCGGAGACGTACAGGCGCAACGGTGGCGGCCGGTCGGCGTGGGACTGCGCTTCGGCCAGGAGGCGGGTGTACATCGTCGGCACGCCGAAGAACATGGTCGTCTCGCCGCGCAGCAAGGTGGCATAGATCTCGGCGGCGTCGAACCGTGAGCGCAGGTCCACCGTCGCGCCGGTGAGCAAGGTGCCATTGATGCCGACCGTGAGCCCATGGACGTGAAAGAGCGGCAAGGCGAGGAGCAGGCGGTCGTGCGCCGTCCATCGCCAGGCTTCCGCGATCGCCGCAATGTTGGCGGCCATGTTGCGGTGGCTGAGCATAGCGCCCTTGGATGGTCCGGTCGTGCCGGAGGTATAGATCAGGAGCGCGGTCGCCTCCGGGTCCGGGGCGCGCAGGTCGCCGCTGCCATCGGCGAGCAGCACCTCCTCCGCGCTGAGCCGCGGAACGGTCGGCGTCCCATTGTCCGGTCCGTCAGCCGGCGTTTCCGTAGCGCCGGTGACGATGACGGCTTCCAACGCCGGCAGCTCTCGCTCGACGCGGGCCAGTTCCGGCAGACGCTGGCGGTCGGTCAGGCAAAGCCGGGCGTCGGCGTCGCTGAGGATGTGGCGCAGCTCGACCTGGCGGTACTGGGTGTTGACCAGCACGGCGATACCGCCCGCCAGGTGGGTGCCCAGGTAGGCCGCGACGAACGTCGGCGTGTTGTCGAGGAACAGCGCGATCCGGTCTTCCGGCCGCAGCCCCCACCGGTGCAGGCCACGCCCCCAGGCGAGCGCGTCGTCCAGGAGACGCCGGTAGGTCCAGGTGTCGCCGCCGAAGAGCAACGCCGGCTTCTCCGGCGTCCCGTCGGCGGCGTTGAGCAGGGCCTGGACGATCGAGCCGGGGTGCGTCGGCACGGTGGCGTCTCCTCCTGGTCAGTATGTCCATTCTGCCGAGCCATTATAGATGTCGCTGGGCAGTCTGCTCCATTATGCGCCGCGCTCGGGGCCGGGCGTATGCGATACGCCCCTACATCCCGACCGATCGCCGTCCCGCGTAGGGGCGTAGTGCATACGCCCAGGCCTTTCGGTTGCACCTTCGCCAGTCGAACAGGCCGGCATTTCCCACCCGGGCTGGTAGCATACGGCCCGGAAGGCTAGGTGAGCCTGTCCTTTCGCCGCATACAAGAAGGACCTCGACCGATGAATATCCCCCCGAAGGACGCGATTCGTGTGCCGGCCGCGCGCTTGCGCGCCGGCGTGGTGGCGCTCATGACGGCGGCCGGCTTGGAAGCCGGCAAAGCGGACCTGCTCGCCGAGCTGCTCGTGGCCAACGACTTGCGCGGGGTGTTCAGCCACGGCACGCGCCAGGCGGCCACCTATTCCCGCCTGATCGCCGAGGGCACGCTGAATGGCGACCCGCAGGTGCGCCAGGTGGCGGAGCGGGAGGCGACGGCAACCTTCGACGGCGACGGCGGCCTCGGCTACTTCCCGGCGTACGCGGCGGCGCACTGGCTGATCGAGCCCGCCCGGCGCTACGGTGTCGCCGTCGCCCTCACCCGCAATCACGGCCACTTCGGGGCGGCGGGCATCTATTCCCGGATCATCGTGGCGGCGGACCTGATCGCCTACGTCACCTCTGGCCACCAGTTGGCCCTGGCCGCCGGGCAGTCGGTACGCGTGGCGGCGGGCGGTTCGCCGATGAGCTTCGGCATTCCCGCCGGGAATGAGCCACCGCTCCTGCTCGATTTCGGCACGATGCACGACCTCTACGTCGGCGCCAACGACAACGCGGCGGCGCTGTTTGCCATGGCCCCCTCGCTGGTGGTTCGCAACGTCGGCCTGGGGATGGTCTGCCAGGTCCTGGGCGGCTTCCTGGCCGGTGTGCCGGTGGAGGAGGAGCGGGCCAAGAAGGCCTATCGCGGCGCGAATCAGGGCTCGCTGATGGTAGCGATCGACCCGACGCGCTTCCTCCCGCTCGACCAGCTAAAGGCGGAGATGGATCGCTACCACGCCCTCGTCCACCAACTGACACCCCTCGCGCCCTCCACGGTGCCCGTGTTGCCCGGGACGCTGGAAGCGCAGCGGGAGCGCGAGTATGCCGAGCTGGGCGTTCCAGTGGGGAAGGCGCACCGCGAGGCGCTGGAGGAAGCCGCCCAACGTCTGGGCGTTAAATCACCAGTTGCCGAGGCATAGATGGACAGCGGTTCGCTTTCGCGGTGTACGTCCCCGCCTCCCATCGACTGCTCACGATCATAACCGCCGCCCCCCGCCCGTGCACGGGCGGGTGAGGACTTCCCGAGTCAACGGCAAATCTCCGTGCTGTGGTCCCCGCACAGATGCCCGAGCGACAGTGATCCACGCCTGGCACTGCGTTAGGATGGTCGGCGCATCGTCGTCGGGTTTTCCGCCGCGTCAAACGCCGTCGTGAAGTCGAAGGCATACGGCGTCGGTCCGTGCTCGTGGAGGTGGTCGA
>JAICXR010000346.1 GCA_025980355.1 Chloroflexota bacterium
AGAGGACGTACGGGCTCACGTCCAATCATGACGAGCGTCGTCCGGCCGGACCTGCATTGGTCGAAAAGCGCTTGCTCCCTACCGTGGCGGCTTCAAGGCAGCAGGTCGCTCTCCTTTTGCGCTACGAGGGCCTGGTCGAAGAGGGTATTCAGCGCATCCTCATCTTCAGTCCCGTCGATCAGCGCCTCCACCTCCGGCGAGACGCGGCCGAACCGAGCATGCACCACCTTCTTGATGTCTTTCCGGAGGGTGCGCAACGTCACTTCAAGGTCGACCCGACTCAGCCAGGTCAACTCCGACACCGCCAATGGCATGCTGTCTCCCCTTTCCGCCTCCAGTTGTCGGCGCCAGGCGGCTCGCTCCTCAGCCGCGACCGGCAGGTAGGTCCCCACCACGTCGCCCAGCAACGCTCGCGTGGCCGGATTGATCTCTCCCGCCTGCTCGGCGTCGAGGAGCCGCCGAAAGCAACCGTAATACAACCGCGCCCGCGCGGCCCCGCGTAACGATCGTCCCATGATACCGGCCAGGGCGGCGGCCAGCACATTCCCGGTATGCAGATACTCCTCAGCGCGCGGGGCGAGTCGTGCCAGGCTGATCTGCAAGTAGCTGAATGTGACGATGGTCTGCCCGAACAGCGCTTCCTCGTATACCTCCCAGGTGATCCCCTCCCCCATCGGGTAGAAGAGCAGCGCGATCGGGACAATCGGTTTGTTCTCGCGCTGGGCAAGCGCGATAAAGTAGCGCCACATGCGCCGGGGGAAATCCTCATCTTCCCGCTCCCGCTGGATCTCGACGTGGATAATGACGAGCTCGGGGACGCCGGTCAGCGTGCGCACATCGGCAATAATGTCGGGCACGAGGAGTGCGCCTTGTGGGAGGTCGGTGAACGTCTCCGCATTTCGGAAGGTCACTCCGGCCGCCAGGTCGAGGCCCTCGGCCGCCTCGGGCGCAAAAAGGCGCAAGAAATCGGTGAAGCGTTCCTGCAGAGCTTGCTTCATCAACTGATCGTGCGAGATCCGCGTCATTGGGCGGGACTGATCGCCCCTAATCGCGCTCCGGCAACGTGATCTGCCGGTGCTCCTTGGCCGAGGTGTAGGCGGCGCGGGCGATCTCCACAACTTTCAAGCCGTCCAGGCCGGTGACCACCGGCGTCGTGCCGGTGAGCACGGCCTCGGCGAAGCGGTCGAGTTCGTAGGCCACACCGGGAGGGGCGTCCAGCTCCTCCAGGCGGAAGACGGTCGGCTCGCTGTCGCGCATGCGGCGCAGCTCGATGCTGCCGCGCTTGCCCCAGCCGTTGTAGCGGATCGCCCCTTCCGTGCCCTGCACCTTGCCGCTGGTCTCGCCGAGCGGGCAGGCGTTGCTGCTGTAGAGGGAGCCGATCGCCCCGTTCCGGAAGCGCAACAGCACGAAGGCCAGGTCGGGGTAGTCGGCATCGGGATGGACATAATTATCGGCCTCGGCGTACACGCTGGCGACATCGCCGCCGAGGCAGCGCAACAGGTCGATCTCGTGGGCGTTGATCTCCATGAGCAGGCCGCCGGACTGCTCCAGGTGGGCCCGCCAGGGCACCGACCAGACCCCGCCGCTGCCGCCGCTGATGCGGGTGACCTCCACGCCGATGGGCCGGCCGATGGCGCCGCCGTCGACGAGTTCGCGCACCTTCAGGAAGGGCATGAGGAAGCGCAGCACCTGGCCGACCATGAGGGTGACTCCGGCCTGCTGCGCCGCTTGGATCATCGCCTCGCAGTCCGCCACGTTGACGGCCATCGGCTTCTCGCAGAAGATGTGCTTGCCGGCCGCCGACGCGGCCAGGGCCATTTCCTTGTGCATGAACGGCGGGCTGGCGATGCTGACCGCGTCGATCTCACCCTCGCGCAGCATCTGTTGATAGTCGCCGAACCAGGGGACGCCCATGTCGCCCGCCAGCTTGCGTCCGCGCGCCTCATCGGAATCCGACACGGCGGCGACCCGCGCCCGCTGCAGCGTCTTGATCCCCTGGGCGTGGCTGCTGCCCATGCCGCCCGCGCCGATGACGCCTATTCGTACCGGTTCGTTCATGCCCCATGCCTTTCGCTTCTCCCGCCGGCCCGCCCCGGCGGTGCTGATGATACCGCGTCGGGCAGGCGCGCCGGATGGCGGCTGCCATCACACGTTTGACGCCCCCGGCCGCCCGTGCTATAGTCGGCGGAGCTTCCACCAGCGCATGCATGGGCTGTGTTGTGCTTCCGGGAGGTCACCGCTATGGACCGATATCTGTCGCGCCGGACGCTCCTCGCGCGGGGCGCGTTCCTCCTCAGCACGGTCGCCGCCGTCACCGCGAGTGCCGCCTGCGGACAGCCGACGGTCAGCACCACTGCCTCCGCCACTCACTCGGCAAGTGCGGCAGTGAGTACGGCGTCCAGCGCCGCCCCGACGACGGCGACCGTCAGCAGCACCGCCGCGGCGAAGGCGCCGGCCGGCAACGGGCAATCCCTCTACGTCCTCACCGCCGACCATACGCCCGCGACGGAGGATTGGTTCGCCAAGACTTTCAATCCGGCCTTCCAGAAGGCCCACGGCCTCGCGGTCCAGATGGTCTACACCGGCTGGGGCGACGAGCTGAACACCAAACGCGATGGGGGCTTCGCCGCCGGTCAGGGGCCGGACATCCTCATCTCCGGCGCGGCGATGGTCATCGACTACACGTTGCACGGCTTCGTCCGGCCCCTGGACGACTACCTCGCCCGCTGGCCGGATAACGCCGACTTCTTCACGGCGGCCACCGGCGCCACCACCCGCGACGGGAAGCGCTACGGCGTGCCGACGCGCGTTGATGCGCGCACGATGATCTACCGCAGCGACCTCATGCGCAATGCCGGCCTCGACCCGGCGCAGTTGCCGGTCGTCTGGGACGACGTCAAGACGCTGGCGATCAAGCTCACCGCACAGACCGGCGGCGCCGTCACCCGTCTCGGCTATGACCCCAGTTTCGGCAACCAGCAGTTCTTCGCCTATCTCTGGCAGAACGGCGGCGACGTGATCTCGGCGGACGGCCGGCATGCCCTCTTCGCCTCCAGCGCCGGCATCGACACCTTGCAATACTGGTCCGACCTGATCGGCCAGATCGACCCGCCGGGGACCAAGCTGCCGCCCGTGCCGGCCGGCATGAGCGCCCTGGGCACCGGCACGATCGCCACCGCCCTCACCGGCAACGGCGCGATGTTCACCATCGCCACCGGGACACCCAACTCCGTCCCCGATATCGCTGTCGGGATGCCCACCAAGCGCCAGGCGCAGGTGGTCAACGTCTTCAACAACTGGCATGGCATCGGCACCCAGACCAAGGTGGTCGACCAGGCCTGGGCCTGGCTCTCCAGCCTCGGCAGCAAGGACAATCTGCTCGCCTATAACCAGTCGCTCAGCGGCTTGCCACCCCGCACCTCCCTGCAGGACAGCACCTACGTGCACGACCCGAAGTACCAGCTCGACAAGTTCGCCACGGTCGTACAGCAGTACGCCCGCCCCCAGCCGCTCGTTGCCGCCTACCTGCAGTGTTGGAATATCGTCGACGCCGCCCTCAAAGACGTGATCGCCAAGAAGCAGACGGCGCGCGATGCCCTGACCTCCGCCGCCCAGCAGTGGGACGCCGCGCTCGCCACCGCCTACAACAACGCCGGGTAGACGCGGGCGCTCTGCTGTACACTCTCGCCAGAGACGGCGCCGTCGACCCGGCGGCAGTGAAAGGTCCGAATGCCCATGGCAGAGCAAGGCGTCCCGGCGCTGACGATCAGCGATGTCAAGGTGATTCTGACCGCGCCCAATGGCATTCGCCTGGTGATCGTCAAGGTCGAAACCAGCGAACCGGGCCTCTATGGCCTCGGCTGCGCCACCTTCACCCAGCGGCCGCTGGCCGTGGCCACCGCCGTCACCGAGTACCTGCGGCCCTTCCTGATCGGCAAGGACCCCGACCGGATCGAGGATATTTTCCAATCGTCCTTCGTCAGTTCCTACTGGCGCAACGGGCCGGTGCTGGGCAATGCCCTCAGCGGTGTCGACATGGCGCTCTGGGATATCAAGGGCAAACGTGCCAACATGCCGGTCTATCAGTTGCTCGGCGGCAAGTGTCGCGAAGCGGCGCTGCTCTACACCCACGTCTCCGGCCGCGACAGAGAGGAGATCGCCGACCGCGTCCGCGCCGCGATCGACAAGGGC
>JAICXR010000420.1 GCA_025980355.1 Chloroflexota bacterium
CTGGGGCGATTCTTCCGTCGCCTCGCGCGGGCCGGCCAGCGCCTCCTCGACGATCAGGATGACGTAGAGCAGGCCCAGCACCAGATACATGCCGGCGAAGCCGATCAGCGTGAAGAGCACGTTGGCCGGCGAGACGGTGGACGACACACCGGCGCTGGTGGCCATGAGGCCGTAGACGACCCATGGCTGGCGGCCCAGCTCCGCCGTCAGCCAGCCGGCGCTGTTGGCGATATAGGGGAAGGGGGTCGCCAGGAGCAAGATCCAGAGCAGCCAGCGCGCTTCAAACAGGCGGCGCCGCCAGAGCAGCAGCACGGCGAGGCCCATGATGGCAACGAAGATCGTGCCGAGACCGACCATGATGTGATACACATAATAGAGCAGGGGCACGTTGTCCGGCCAGACGCTGCGCGGGAAGGCGTCCAAGCCCTGCACGACAGCCGACCAATGGTGGTAGGTGAGGAAGCTCAGCACCCGCGGCACGATGATCGCGTTGTCCAGGTCCTGTTTCACGAGGTCAGGCTGGCCGAGAATGACGATGCCGGCGGGCTGTTCGGTATGGAAAAGCCCTTCCATGGCGGCCAACGTCGGCGGTTGCAATTGCGTCACCTGCCGGCCCATCAGGTCGCCGCTGGGCAGGATCTGGAAGATGCTGGCGAGGACGCCGACGCAGACACCGACGCCGACGAAGAGCCGGCCGAACGCCTCCTTTTGGCGCACCAGCAGGTAGTAGGCGCCGACGCCGGTCATGACGAAACTGGCCGTCACCACCGAACCGCTGATCGCGTGGCTGTATTCCGGGAAGGTCCAGGGGTTCAGCAGTACGTCGACATAATTGGTCAGTTGGAAGGTGCCGTCCGGGAGCCGCGTGTAGCCGACCGGGTGCTGCATCCAGGCGTTGGTGGCGATGATGAAGCCGCCGGAGGCCCAGGTGCCCAGCCAGACCATGACGGCGGAGAACCAATGCAGGCGGGGGCTGAAGGTGCGCTCGCCGAACAGGAAGATGCCAAGGAAGGCGGATTCCAGGAAGAAGGCGAACGCGCCCTCCATCGCCAGGGTCTGGGCGATGATCGCGCCCGTCGCGGCGGAGAACTGGGCCCAGTTGGTGCCGAACTGGAATTCCATGGGCACGCCGGTGATGACGCCCATCAGGAAGGTGATGGCGAAGATCTTGGCCCAGAAGCGTGCCGCCGTGTTGTAGATCTCCTCCTTCCGCCAGAGCGCCAGCGACTTGAGGATCACCAGCAGCAACGCCAGCCCCATGGTGAGCTGGGGGAACAGGTAGTGATAGGTCAGCGTGAAGGCGAACTGGAAGCGGGCGACGAGTACTGAGGTGTCCATGCCCTACCTCATCCCCTCCCGGCGACGCGGACATCGTCGACGAACTGGTCCTGCGCGTCCAGAATCCGCCGGTACAGGCCGTCCCGGGCGACAAGGTGTGCGTGCGTGCCGCGTTCCACAATACCGCCCGCGTCAAGCACGAGAATCTCGTCCATGCCCTCCAGACCGATCAGGCGATGGGTGATGGAGATGGTGGTGCGCCCGGCCATCGTGCCGGCCAGCTCGGCGAGCAGGCCGCGTTCCGTGATCGGGTCGAGGTTGGCCGTCGGCTCGTCCAGCACCAGGAGGGGCGCGTCCAGCAACAGGGTGCGGGCGATGGCCAGGCGCTGCCGTTCGCCACCGGAAAGCTGGATCCCCTGCTCACCGACCCAGCGCTCCAGGCCCAGGGGCGAACGCCGCGGAAGCTCGGCCAGCCCAGCCCGGGCGAGCGCCTCCAGCAGCTCGGCGTCGCTCGCCCCGGGGCGGGCCAGCAGCAGGTTGTGCCGGAGCGTGCCGCTGAAGATAGTGGTGCGCTGGCTGACGACGCCGATACTGCGACGAAGGTCGCCCAGGGCAAAGCTACGTAGGTCGTGGCCACCCAACCGGATGGCGCCGCCGGCCGGATCCCAGAAGCGCACCAGCAGGTTGACCAGCGTCGTCTTGCCGGCGCCGCTGGGACCGACGATCGCGATGCGGCCACCTTGCGGCACGGAAAAGCTGACGTCGCGGAGGGCGGGCGGCCCGCCCGGTTGATAGGCGAAGGTGACGCGATCGAAGCAGAGGTCGACGCTCGTCGGCGCGGGGCGCGGCCGCGGTGGATCGGCCACCGCTGGCTCGGTGTCCAGCACTTCATAGACCCGGGCCGCGGCGGCCGTCGTGCCGCGGAGGGCGGCAACGGCTTCGCCGAGCGGCTGGACCGCGTCGAAGCTCACCAGCGCCACCAGCGCCAGCATGGGTAGATACACGGCCTTCAGCGTTCCCCGATCAACGAGCAGGATGGAGACGAGCAACACCGTCCACAGCGCGCCACCGGCCAGCATGGTGACGGCGAACCGCTGCGCCCCGGCGACGGCAATCAGGCGCTGCTTGCTCCGGTTGAGCAGCGCCTGGATGGCAGTGACGCCGCTGGGATCCGCCGTCAGCCCGCCGAGGGTCAGCAGGTCGGCCAGGCCCTGCACCATTTCGATCACCTGGGCCTGCAACGCCGCCCGATTGGCGACCAGCGATTCCTGCGCGGCGCGCGAACGGCGGTACACAACCCAGGGCAGGGCCACGCCGGCCAGGAGCAGAAAGCCCAGCATGACCGCGCCGAGGACGAGGCGGAAACCGGCGAAGAGCGCGACGATCAGGGCGCCGAGCAGCAGGGCCACGATGACCGGTGTGCAGACCCGGAGGTACAGCGCCTGCACGTCATCGACGTCCTTGACCAGGCGGGTGAGCAGGTCGCCGCTGCGGGTTGCGCCGGGACCGGTCGGCGCGCCGACGCTTCCGGAGCGGCCGTGCAACAGCCGCCGATAGCATCGGACACGCAGGTCGGTCAGCAACGTGAAGGTGACCCGGTGGGCGCTGAGGCGCTCGGCGTAGCGGACGATGCCGCGCCCGACACCGAAGACTCGCACCAGGGCGATCGGTATCCCCAGGCCGAGGATTGGCGTGCCCAGCGCCGCCGCGGCGATCAGGTACCCGCCCGTCGCCAGGAGCCC
The DNA here is from genome assembly GCA_025980355.1 of Chloroflexota bacterium. Lineage (GTDB taxonomy): Bacteria > Chloroflexota > UBA4733 > UBA4733 > UBA4733 > UBA4733. Next base: position 3,021 of record JAICXR010000420.1, read on the forward strand.
GATGCCGGCGACGCCGGTGAGCACGCCCAGGAAGAGGGCGAGCGCGACCAGGCCAGCGTGCGGGCGCAGCAGGGAGAGGAGGCGCTGCGGTGAGGGAATGGGCGCGGGTTCGGGGGCGCGCGCGGCGGGAAGCGAGAGGGCAGTAGCCCTGCTGGGAGCGCGGGCGTCTCGCCCGCCCCGTTCTGCGGGCGGCTTTTGAGGCTGTAGGCCCGCGCCCGTAGCGAACCCCACGCCGCTGGGCGGGGGGGACGCCCGCGCTCCCAGCCGCCCGGCCTGCGCATTGCCGTTCATGTCCTCGCCCA
>JAICXR010000534.1 GCA_025980355.1 Chloroflexota bacterium
CGCCCTGCTGCAAGCGCGGCCGTCGGCGCTCCAGGCAACCCTTACTGTTCCCGGTGCGGGCCAACATTTCCGCGTCCTCCAGGTCACATCGGACGACACGGCCACGCTGGAAGGGCTACTGGCGCGAACGAGCGACCGGCACACGGCCGGCGTGCAGTTTGCCGACGACGTTCGCCTGGACCGGTACGCCCTGCCCATACGCCTGCTGCCCGCCCAGCCGGTCGAGGTGGCGCTGGAATGGACGATCCTGCGCACCCAACCGTTCATCCCGGCCGATAGCTTTTATGTGCATCTGGTCGACGCCTCGGGCACGACGGCCATGCTCGACGCGCCGTTCCTGCCGCCGAACCTCTGGCGTCAGGGCGAGCGGGTGTGGACCTTCGGCGCGCTCAGCGACGCGGGACAGGGCGACGCCACCCGCGACGTGTTGATCGGCCTCTACAAACTGAAGGGCACGGACGCGAGCGAAGGCGTCATCCCCATCCCGGCGACGGACGGCAGCGGCCATGCCATCACGGAGCTCCGTCAGGGTCCGTACGTCGTGCATGCCGCCACCGTTGCTTCAGCGGACGGTCCCGTCCTCAAGGCCGATTTCGCCCCGGGCATTGCCCTGGTCAGTGCCAACGTGCCGACCGTCGGCGCCGCCGGGGCGTCGCTCGCCGTCACGCTGCGCTGGCAGGCCACGTCGACGTCGCCGCCGCGCTATACCGTATTTCTTCATCTATTGGACCAGCGCGGCACGCTTCAGGCCCAGCAGGATATCGAACCGGATACTGGCGCGTTCCCGTCGTCGTCGTGGCTCCTCCACGAACTGGTGGACGACCGCCACGCCCTCAAGCTACCGCCGAATATCGCGCCGGGCGAGTATCGCCTGGTGCTCGGCGTCTACCCGACCGGGCAGCCGGGCCAGCCTCGGAGCCTGACCTGGCCCGAGGGGATCCGGATTGAGGCGACCGGGTCAGGCGCCTGAGGAGTGCCGGGACATGCTCCCGGGAAGGTAAGAGGGATATCCTCCTCGGCCACGGGTGACGCCGCATTCGCCGCGGCAGGGGGTAGCCTGTGCCGCTGGCGACCCTGGTGGCGCGCGGAGCGGGATGGCCGACGGCGTGAGGGAGAATGGGAGCGGTGCCGTCAACCGGCCGGCGCCGGTGGGGCTTTGCCGGCGAGCAGCACCTTGCCGGTCGGCGCGGGCGTGCCCGGTGGCGGCTCCGCTGTGATGGCGATCGTGTCACCCGGTTGCACCGGCTGGGTAAGCGTGACGTCGCCGTGGCCATCCGGCGTGGTGGCGAAGGTGCCGGCCGGTTTGGGTACCCCGCCGGCGATGACCCACGCTTCGTAGACGAGGCCGGACCGGGGCGCGAGGTGGTCAACCGAGATGACGGCGGCGCGCCCAAGGACGACGGTGACGTTCCCGGCCGCCCCCGGCGCGTCCGCCGTGGCTGCCAGCGTCGCCTGCAAGCCCACCGGGCGTTGGATGGCGGCGAGCATGCGGTGTTGCGAGACATCCCAACCGCCCAGAGCCAGCGCGACGAGGAAGAGCGCGGCGGCAATCCAGCCGTTGAGGCTCCCCACCAGTACGCGCCAGTGGCGACGGGCAGGCTGGCGTGCCGCGAGCTGCGGCGTGCTGCGCGCGGCTGCCATGATGCGCTGGCGCAGCTCCGGCGGGGGAGCGCCGTGCTCGGAATGCGCCAAGGGTAGCACCTCCGTCACCTGCTGAAATTCTCGCAGCAGCAGCCGGCAACGGGCGCAGCCGGCCACGTGCGCGCGGACCTCCGCGCGTTCCGCCTCGGCCAGCGCATCCAGGGCATAGGCGGCAAGGAGGTCGTCCGGGTGACTGGCGTTCATCGTCCCTCTGGCGCCGTCCGCCCGTCCTCTGTGCCAACCAGCGCATCGCGCAGCTTCCGCAGGGCCAGTCGCATCCTTCCTTTCACCGTCCCTAATGGTACGTCAAGTTGTGCCGCGATCTGGGGATGGGTGAGACCGACGAAATAGGCGAGGCGGACCACCTCGCGCTGTTCCTCCGGCAAACCGGTCATGGCACGCTGGATGTCGAGCGCATCCAAGCCTCGGGCGACGCGCTCCCAGACCTCATCGGAGCCGGTGACGGCCGATTCTTCATCCAAAGGGTCCTCCAGTGCGCTGCTCCGCCGGCCACGCAGGACGGTGATGCAGCGGTGATGTACCACCGTGAGGAGCCAGGCACGGAGGGTGCCGCGTTGGGGATCGAACTGTTGGGCGTGACGCCAGACGGCCAGAAAGGCTTCCTGGACCGCGTCCTGCGCCAGTGCTGCGTCGCCGAGCATGCGTTGCGCCAGGCCATAAGCCAGAGAGCCGAATAG
>JAICXR010000243.1 GCA_025980355.1 Chloroflexota bacterium
CAGTTCCTGCCGGGGCTGCTGCGCGAAGGCGACACGCCGGAGCTATTCGGGCTCGTCGCGCCCCGCCCCCTGCTCCTGGAGCTAGGTACGCAGGACGGCACCAGCCCGGAGCTCTACGCCGCCGACGTCTACCGGGGCATCCGCCGCGCCTACGCCATGGCCGGAGCGGAGGAGCGCCTCGACATCGACATCTTCGCCCGTGGTCACCGCTTCAACGGCCGCAAGGCGTTCCCGTTCCTCGATCGTTGGCTGGCGCCAGATGCGCGTTGACGTCCTGCCGGCGTCGCTCCCGGCCTTGACGCCGCGCAGTTCGTCTCGCTATGCTCGCCCCACCGGCCACAGCCGCCGGAAGTACGGCGGTAGCGGGCGGGGAGGCCAATCGGTGGAGCAACCAGGGTCGCTGACGGAGCGGGACATCCGCAGTACGCCCGCGATTCTGGCGCAAACGGCCGCCCGGGTTGCTGAGCAGCGCGAAATGTTGACGCCGTTGCTTGCCGGGCCGCTCGTCTTTCTGGGCTGTGGCTCATCCCACTGCGTCGGCCTGGCCGGGGCGTCGCTCTACGAAGTGCAGCGTCGGGTCCCCGCCCAGGCGGTGCTGCCCTCGGACTATCAGCCGCGACCGGACTGGCTGCACGTGGCGATCAGCCGGACCGGGCAGACCACCGAGCTCGTCACCGCCTTGCGGCAGGCAAAGCGGGCGGGGGCGCGCGTCCTGTTGCTGGACGGGACAGAGGGCTCCCCGGCCGCCGCCTATGCCGACGTACGTTTGCCGCTGGAGTTCGCCCCGGAGGAGGGGATTATTCAGACGCGCTTCGTCAGCGCCGCGCTGTTCGCCCTGCGGCTTCTGGTGGCCGATGCCGCGGAGCGACAGACGCTGAGCGACCTGCCGCAACGGCTCGCGCACGTGCTCACAACCTTCGATCCGTCGCCTCCCACGCTGGCGGCGCGGCTCGTCTTCCTGGGGCGGGGCTGGCGCAATGGCCTGGCCCGGGCGGCGGCCGTACACCTGCAGGAGACGGCGCTGGTCGTGCCGGAAGCGCACCAGACCTTGGACTATCGGCACGGGCCGCTTGCCGCTGCCGACGAGCAGACGCTCGTCTGGTGCTTCGACCCTCCCGAGGAGGCGGAGAGCCGCGCCGTACTGGAGGCGGTGCGACGGACGGGCGCCCGCGTGCACTGCACGCCTGATGATCCCTTGATCGCCCTGGCCCAGGCCCAGCACCTGGCGGTGGGTATCGCGAGGGCCCGTGGCGTCGATCCGGACGCTCCCCGTCACCTCAGCCGTGCCATCATCCTGCCGACCAGCGAGCAGTGAGCGAACGCATGGCGGGTCGGGAGCTCGATGCCGTGGTCGTCGCCGAAATCAACGTCGACGTGGTCGTAAGCGGGCTCACCGGCATGCCGGTCTTCGGTGCCGAGCGGCTGGTGGAGCAGGTCACGCTGACGGCCGGTTCCAGCGGCGTCCTGACCGCCAGCGGCCTGGCCGCCCTGGGACTCCGCGTCGGCGTCTGCGGGCTCGTCGGCGACGATCCTTTCGGCCGGTACATGCTCGCACACCTGGAGCGCCTGGGGATCGACCGGAGCGGCGTGCTGGTCGATCCGGCGCAGCGGACCGGGGCCCGTGTACTGCTTTCGACGCCGCGCGACCGAGCCATCCTGACGTTTCCCGGAAGCATGGCCCGGCTGACGCTCGAAGACATCCGCTTTGACGTCGTGGCCCGTGCCCGCCACCTGCACCTCTCTTCCTACTTTCTCCAGACGGCGCTCCGCCCCGCCGTGCCCGACCTCCTCGCCCGCGCCCACCGCCTGGGTCTCACCACGTCGGCCGACACCGGCCACGACCCGGCGGAGCAATGGCAGACGGGAACGCTGTTGGACCATCTCGACGTCTTCCTGCCCAACGCCGTCGAGGCCGAAGCGCTCACCGGAGCCGCTTCAGTCGCCGCCGCTTTGGAACAGCTTGCCGGTCGGGTCCCCACCGTCGCCATCAAGCGTGGCGCCGATGGCGCCCTGGCCGCTCGCGGCGGGCGCCGCGTCGACCTCCCGGCCTCTCCGGTGCAGGTACGCGACACGACCGGGGCAGGTGATGCCTTCGATGCCGGCTTCCTCGCCGGCTGGTTAGGGGGTGCGGATCTGGCGGATTGCCTGCGGCGCGGCAACGCCTGCGGCGCGCTGACCGCCGCCCAGGTTGGCGGCACCGGCGGCTTCGACCTCGCCAGCGTCAACGCCCTGTTGGGGGGTGGGGCCGAGGGTCGCGTAACCGACTGACCAGAGCGGCCACGCCACGGCTACTGCGGCCCCCACCGATTATCCCGACAGCGCGTCGGGGGAGCGGCCCCGCTCCCCCGACGATGAGCCGTCCTGGCGCCGACTGCGCCTAGACGGTGGCGCGGCGGCGCGTGCCGCCGGAGACCAGACGGACGATCAGCAGGAGAATCACTGCGCCGATGAAGGAGACGACCAGGCTCCAGATGAAGCCGCCGTTGTTGGCGCCGTGCCCGTAGCCCAGGATCGCGCTCATAATCCAGCCGCCGATCACCGCCCCGATCAGGCCAACGACCATGTCACCCAGCACACCGAAGCCCGAGCCGCCCACAACCAATCCGGCGAGCCAGCCCGCAATGATGCCGATGATGATCCAGCCAACAATCGCTACGACCATTCCTACCTACCAACCTTTCCTAAAAGCTGGGTCGGTCCACCCGGCCCCTGCTCCCAAGGCCCCCCACGTCGGCGAGGGCGCCCGTTGGCGCTAGTTACATGCAAACGGCGTGCCAGCTTAGCGGGAAAACGGGCTGGACGGCCGGCAGATTCCGACAAGTGGGCGCTATGGCCCTGTTGTCGGCGCGAGGCGCACGGTCGGGCTTTTCAGGGCCGTCCCCGCTGCCCAGCCGTTCATGACCTGGATGAGCGCCTGTTCCGGATCGACCAGGCCGTCACTTTCCACCGTCACCTGATAGTCCAGGGGAGGACGATTAAAGGAAGCGTTCGCGGTCATTGCCCCGTTGTCCTGCTCAAGGTAGGCGGAATAGATTTGCCCATCCCCGCCGCGGCGCCGAACGCCACCAACCGCCTGCGGCCGGGTGCTGAGATCCGGGTAACGCCCGTTTGCCAACGGCACGGCCTGGACGCTCAACGTCAATTGCTCCCCTTGCACCTGGAGGCGATATTCGTCGAAGAGCACCGGTGACCCGCAACCGGGCATGGGCACCGGTTGCACGCGCCAGACCCGCGGCAGGCGCACGGTATACGGAATGCACGAAGACGTGAACGTCTGGCTGCCCAAGGCCAGGCGGGGCGCGACCACCATCCCGCCAACGAGCAGCAGGATCAGGGCGATCAGCGGCGCTCCGCGCTGCCGGCGGACAACCCGGCCGGCTCGCCAGGACAGGATGCGAAGCTGCAATTGCCGCTCCATGCCGCCCCTCCCGGCGCTTGGTAACGGGTCAAACGACGACACGCTGCAACCGCCAGATAACGAGTGTAACGCGGCGCAAGCGTTGTCCACCTCGGCGTTATAATCGGTCCGGTTGGCTGAGCGGGTCAAGCAGGCGGATAGGGGAACAACAGTCGATGATCGGGATCGTCCTCGCCGGTGGTTCCGGCACGCGCCTCGCGCCCCTGACCTTGCTGGCGAACAAGCATGCCCTGCCGTTGGGCAACGTGCCGATGATCCACCACTCCATCGACCTGCTCGCCAAGATCGGCGTCAATCGGGTCATCGTCGTCTGCGGCGACAGCGATGCCGCGAAGTTCATGCGCTATCTGAAGGACGGCTCTGCCTTCGGCGTTTCCGTCTCCTACACCTATCAGGACCGTCCGGGCGGCATCGCCGAGGCCCTGGGCCTCTGCCGGGCCTTCGCCGCGGGCGACCAGGCCTTCGTCGTGCTGGCCGATAACGGCGTCGAGTATGTCGACACGCTGGCCCACGCCGTCCGCGAGTTGGGCCACGCCGATCGCTGGCGCGATGCCGCCATCTTCACCACGCCGGTGTCGGAGCCGCAGCACTACGGTGTGATCGCCCGCGATGCCGACGGGCACGTCACGGCGATCGTGGAAAAGCCGTCCGTTCCCCCCAGCAACCTCGCCGTCACCGGCTTCTACCTCTACCCGCCCGATGTCTTCGATGTCGTCCCGACGCTGGTCCCCTCGGCGCGCGGAGAACTGGAGATTACGGACGTGAACAACTGGTACCTGCGCCAGGGCCGCCTACGCATGTATGAGCTGGAGGGCTACTGGTGGGACGCCGGGGAGAGCCTGGCCCAGTACCAGACGATGCACCGCCACGTCCTGGAGCACGGCGCGAACCACTGGAAGCGCCCGATATCAGCACCACCCGAGGCGTCCTAGGTGCCGGCGGCCCTCGTGACGACGCGTCGATCCCGGTGTCATCATGCGCGTCGGCCTTGATCTGACCGGGCTCTGGCGACGCAAGACCGGGATCTTCCGCTACGCCGACAGTATCAGCAGGGCCCTGCTGGCCCGCGACGACGGAATCGCCTACACCCTCTTCTACCGACACGGCGAGCCGCCGCCGGCCTTCGACGGGCAACGGCGCCCTCGCCTGCTCCCGACGCCGTGGCGGCAGGAACGGCTGGCCACGCAGCTTTGGTTCCCGCTCGCCCGCCGCCGACTGGGGCTCGATGCGATCCATTACCCGGCCTTCCCGCCGCCCCTCCTCCAACGGCGGGGCATGATCGCCAGCATCCACGACCTCACCGCGCTGCGCTATCCGGGGACGATGACCCTGGCCGGGAGGCGCTACTGGGGACCGACGCTGCGCCACGCCGCCCGGGTCGCCTCGCCGGTGCTCGTGCCGTCGCTCTCCACCTATCGCGACGCCGTCCGTCTGGCCGGCGCCGCGCCGGAGCGCCTGGCCGTCACGCCCTACGCCGCCGACCCCGGCTTCGGCGTGCGTCCTCCCGAGCCCGTGCTCCAGGCGGTCCGTCGCCGCTGGGCGTTACCGGATCGCTTTATCCTGGCCGTCGGCACGCTGGAGCCGCGCAAGAACCTGGGCACCCTATTCGCGGCGCTGGAGCGCCTGCGACGCACGATGTCGCCTCCGCCGATGCTCGTCGTTGCGGGACGAGAGGGCTGGGGGGACGTGATGACCACCAAGCGCCTGCGCTCACTGGGCGGCGCCGTCCGCTTCACCGGCCACGTGGGCGAAGCAGACCTGGTCGCGCTGTACCATTTGGCCACCGTCTTCGCCTACCCGAGCCTCTACGAGGGCTTCGGCTTCCCGATCCTGGAAGCTTTCTGGGCCAACTGCCCGGTCGTCAGCACCACCAGCTCGTCCATCCCCGAAGTCGCCGGCGACGGCGCGCTGCTGGTCGACCCGCGCGACGAACACGCGATGGCCGCGGCGATCCACGAACTCTGGACGGACCAGGCCCTGGCCGTGCGCCTCTGTGCCGCCGGCGCCGCGCGCACCCGTCAGTTCACCTGGGATCGCTGCGCGGCATTAACCGTCGCCGCGTACCGGCAGGGGATAGAGGGGATCGCCCCATGAGCAGAGAAGTAAGATCCCGCCAACCGGGTTCAGTTTTCAACCTCGCTGCCAACGCCTGGCGATTCCACCAAGGCCGTCAGCGCCGGGGTATCGAAGCGCCACGGGGCGCCCGGCGTCGGGCGGGCGAAGTGCAGGACGTACTCGTGCACGCCGTGGCGAGGCCGTAACGCCAGCTTCACCGCGCCACACGGCTGGAGGCCGAGCGAGCTCCCGGCGTCGAGCACGCGGGCCAGCGCAGCAACCACCAGTGCGGGCTGCTCCAGCTGGCCGGTC
>JAICXR010000155.1 GCA_025980355.1 Chloroflexota bacterium
CGCGCAGTGCGGATGCCCCTGTCATCTTCCTCTCCTTGTCCTGCCGCCGGGTAGGGTCGTGGCGACGCGGCAGTCTACCAGGCGGGGAGCGGGGCGCCCCGGTTAGATCTGCTGGAGGGTGATGGCGGCGGTGTGGGATTTACCGTCGGGCGACACGAAGGTGATAGCGACGCTATCACCGCCCTTGTGGCGGGCGAGGACGGCGGTCAGGCTGCCTCCGGTCGTCGTGGGCGTGCCGTCAAGCGACGTGACCACATCGCCGGCGACGAGTCCGGCCCTGGCGGCGCTGGAGCTCGGGTCGACGCGGAAGACCAGTTCGCCAGGCGTGAACGGGATGCCGGCTTGCGTGGCGAGGGTGGGGGTGAGGGCGATGGCGTAGAAGCCCGGGATGATGTGGGTGACGTCGTTGTGGATGGCGATGATTCGCTGGGCGATGGGCAGCACGCTCTGGAAGGCGTTGTCGATCGAGAACTCGGGCGTACCGTCGTTGGGGTTGAAGAGCAATTCGTCGACGATGCCGACGACCTGGCCCTGGAGGTTGACGACCGGCGATCCGCTGTCACCGGGGACATCCGCCAGGTCGCTGACCAGGCGTGTGATCGTGGCGCCGGTGAGCAGCTCGGAGGCGGTGTCGACGAGCTGGCCGGCACGGAGGGCCGGCGGGGAAGGGAAGATGGGGGAATAGCCGAGGGACACCAGGGCGGCGCCGGGTTGCAGAGCGGCCGAACTGCCGAAGCTGACGGGGGTCAGGCCGCCGGTCGCGACGTGGACCACGGCGACATCGGCCAGGTAGTCGCGGCCGACAACCTGGCCGGTGACGACCTGACCGCTCGGCAGCAACACCTGAGAGAAGCTGGAAGCCGCGACGACGTGGGCGTCGGTGAGGATGTCGCCGTTGGTGTCCACGACCATGCCGGAACCGGAGTAGTACAGGTTGGATTGACTATCGCGAACGACGATCTCGACGAGCGACGGGCGGACCGTCGCCGCGGCGGCGCGCACGGTCTGTTCCTGGGCAGGCGTAAGGGTGAGGGTGTCGCCGAAGGGGCCGGCGATAAGGTCGGCGGCGGCGGTGGGGGTGGCGGCGCTGGCGGGCAGGACGCCGAGCGCCTTGGCGACGTCGCCGCCGTTGGCGATGGTGACCTCACCTGCCCTGGCCCACGGCTCGGCGACCTTCCACTGCTGGAAGACGGCGCGCTGGCAACGCACGACGAGGACGGGCCCCTCGTCGGCGTAGGACTGGGGCAGGCCGAAATGGGCGATCGGGTCGGGGTCGGCGAAGTAGCGGGCCTTGATGGCGGCGTTCCAGTCCAGCTCGGCCTGGTGGCGGGCCACGACCTGATCCCAGGGCTTGCCGGCGTCGGCGCTGTTGTCGAAGGCGGGCGGCGTCTGGTATTTGGCCTGCAACTGGGGGTCGAGGCCCAGTTGGGTGAGGACGTCGAAGATGTTCACGACGTCGACGGTCCGGCTGGCGGGGTTCCACTGGAGGATGAGCTTCTGGGTGGCCTGGTCCACGAAGCCTTGCCAGGTGAAGCGGTTGGTGGCGGGATAGCCGATGGCGTCCACGTCGCCGAGCCGCTGGAAGGCGTCCCAGAACGGGATGCCGCCCTCGTCGCTGATGGTGTAGCCGTGGGCGGGGTCGCCGCCGGCCGCCTCGCTGAAGTAGTAGCCGTTAACGACGGCGAAATCGGGCAGGGTCTCGTCGGCGGCCTGGGCCGGAGGGACGGCGTGGCCCCAGAGCAGCATGGCCAGGAGCGCAATCAAGGAAGCGGTGCGGGAAGGGAAGGCGAGACGGGGCATGCGGCGCCTCATTTCTGCCAGGTAACGAGATGGACGGCTATAAAGCAAGAAAGGTGCCCCTCGGCGGTCGGTCCCAGTAGCCGGGGACGGCGGCGTGTCTTGCCCACCCGCCGGGCGGATCATATCATCCGGCCCATGCGAACAGAAGCAGGGCCGACGTTTCTGGCCGGGGACGCTTCCCCGGACCAATTGCGCGCCGCCCTGGTCACCAACCACCGCTGGTGGTTCCTCCGCACCGCCCGGGCGGCCGGCGGGGAAGTACAGCGCAGCCCGGGCGTGCTGTGGACGTACACGCCGGGCGCCAGCAGAGACCAGGAGATCGCCTTCCCTCGCTGGCCAAGGGCGACAGCGGGCGAACGCCTGGACGCCATCGTTGCCTTCTATCGCCACCGCGGTAGCCAACGTGGCATCCTCTGCTGGTCGCTCGATCCGCCGGAGACACCCGATCTCGGGAGCCGCCTGGCGGCCCGCGGCTTCCGCTGGGGCTTCCGCCCGCACTGGATGGGGTTGGACCTGCGCTTGCTGCCGGAGCCCGAACCGCCGGCGGCCGTGAGCGTCGGCCTGCTCGATGGTGCACCGCTGCCGGCTGAGACCGATCTCCCCTACTACGACCCGACCAACGCCGCCCAGATACGGGAGGCCGGTCGCCGCCGCCCGCGTCGGGTGTGGCACATCGGCGCATGGTTGGAGGGCCGCCTCGTCGGACACAGCGTCCTCAACCTCACCACCGGCCGGCAGGGAGTTGCCGGCCTCTTCAACGTCGGTGTCGCGCCGAGGGTTCGTCGGCGTGGCATTGGCGCGGCCGTCACCGCCGCCGCGTGCCGTCTGGCGCGCGACCTCGGCTGCCGGTACGCGGTCCTCAACGCCACGCCGGATGGCGAGCGTGTCTACCGCCGCCTGGGTTTCGTCTCCTTCGGCGAAGGGCAGACCTGGTACCTCCCGGCATCAACGCTTGCCGCCCCGCCGCCGACGGCCGGCCAGATCGCGTTCGCCGAAGCGATCGGACAAGGCCGCCTGTCTGACCTGGGGCGGCTTGGCAAACAGGGATCGCCGGAAAGCTTCAACCTGCCCTTGCCCAATGGCATGCTGCCCTTGCAGCTCGCCGTTGCGACACGCCAGGAGCGGGTCGCCGACTGGCTCGTCGCCCACGGCGCCACGCTGGACGTTCTGTCGGCCTGGGACCTCGGCTGGAAGGAGCGCGTGCCTGAGCTCCTGCGGCGGTCGCCGGAGCTGGCGAACCGCCGCTCCGGCGAGGGAGAAAGGACACCGCTGCACGAAGCGGTGTGGCGGAACGATCTGGAACTGGCCCGCCTGCTCCTCGACGCGCAGCCCGACCTGACAATTCAGGACGGCACCTTCCAGAGCACGCCCCTCGGCTGGGCGCGGCATCTCCAGCGGGCGGAGATGGTGGCGTTGCTTGAAGGGCACGCGCCGAAAGGGTAGCCCGATGGTTCAGCGGCGGGCGGCAGTCGCTAGCCCCGTTTCGGCAACAACCGCTTCTCCACTTTGCACACCACGGTGTAGGCGGGATCGAAGACGTTGCCGATGTCGTAGCGGACGCACTGGCCAAGGAGCGTCGAGGCCGCGATGGCATCCAGGCCGTAGTCTTCCTGCAGCCAGCGCAGCAGCTCGGTCGTGGCGTGTTGCAACGCCTCGTCAAGGGGCCGCACGTTGCCAACGGCCATGAGATAGGTGTCGTCTTCCGCCCGGGGCCAGGTGATCGGCTGCTGCTTACGGTGGATCCAGGTGGTGAAGGTGACGTCCATGGAGATCTCGATCCCCGTGCCGACGATCTCGCCGTCGCCCTGCGTGGCGTGGCCATCGCCGACATGCAGCAAGGCGCCGGGGACCGCGACCGGGAAGTAGATCACCACGCCCGTCCCGAACACCCGGTAATCCATGTTGCCGCCGTGGGTGGCGGATGTCGCCGTGGAGATCGCCTGGCCGCCCGGCGGCGCCACACCGAAACAACCGAGCATCGGAGCGAGGGGCAGAGTGAAGTGGCCCAGGGCGGTTTCCGGCTCCGCCAGCGTCGCCGTGCCCGCATCCAGGTCGAGCTCCCAACGACCGCGGGGTGACTCGGGCAGGCGTCCTGTTTGGAGGGTCGCCTTCGCGGCCTGCTCGGCAAGGTAGCCGGCTTCGACGGCGTTGCTGGCTACCAGCGTCCCGCTCCAACCCACGCGGCGATTCGGCCAGATGCGGTCGAAGCGCAGGGCCAGCACGTCGCCCGGCTCGGCCCCGTCGATGTAGAAGGGGCCGGTCTGGGGGTTGCCGCGCGGGGTGATCTGCTGGCCGGTGGCGTCGGCCCCGCCGGAGTCGACGGTGGTGGTTGTCACCTGGTCGCCGCTGGCAATGTGCAGCACCGGCGCGTGGGAACCGATGGTGTTGTGATAAGTGGTGGGATGGAACCGATGATGGGTCATGGCTTGCCCTCTCCTGGCGACACTGTTCGCTTGGCCCTGAATACTACCCTTGTTTGGACATCTTTGCTCGGGTCGCTGCGAAGGAGACCCAAGTCAGCTGCCAACGTCGATGGGGAAGATGGGGCGGGCGGCTGGCTGCCACCTCGGTTGATCCTGCTACACTGCCGGTATCGAGTGAACTTGGTGCGGCACGCACGTTGCACGATCGTGCCGCAAATGCGCAGGTCAGTTGGTAATGGGTACTCAGGGTGAAGCCGAAGGGACCACAACGTCCATCGAGCCTTGATCCCCTTGCTGTCGAAATCCTTGAACGACTCCGAGCGTACCCCGAAGCGGAGCATTTCATTCTCGGCGGTCATTTCGCCCTGAAGCACTACCTCGATTATCGCCCCACGCACGACATCGATGCCTGGTGGTCTGGACGGACCAGCGCGTCAATGCGACAAAGTGTCCTGCAGCGGCTCCGTACCATTCTTGGAGAGGTAGCAACCGCTCATAGTCTGACCGTTCACGAGCGACAGACCCTGAGCGAGGTCGTCTCGCTCCAGTTGAAGCGAGGGAAGCAAGTCGTCTTTTCGGTACAGATCGCGCCACGCTCTGTAGAATTGGAGGAACCGATTGGTCGCGATGGGAGTCCCTGGACGCCGATCCCGATCGAAACCCTGGCCGATAACATCGGGGCTAAGATGAACGCCCTCGTGAATCGGGGAGCACCACGCGACTTTCTTGATGTGTACACGGTGGTTTCGGCAGGCTTAGCGACGGTTGAGGACTGCTGGGCCTGGTGGCAGCGAAAAAATGAAGCGGTTGCCGTCGACCTGGCGAAGGCTCAGGTGCTGCGACATCTCGCCGCGATTGAGCTGCGCCAGCCAATGGAGCAGATCCCCGCTGAGGAACGTGGACACGTTGCCCAGCGGCGACGTTGGTTTCGTGAATCGCTGGGGCGTGTGGATAGTCTTTGGCATCATCCGCCCGGAAGGGAGCAAACGCCGTGATCGATACGTCGGTCTATCCGGATCTTGATGCGGCGCCAGTTGATCTGGCGACGCCGGAGGCCAAGGCGGACTACGTTGCTCGGATCTGTGGCGCCTGGGATTTTGGTATCCTGCCGGAACAGGAGACAATTCACTTGTTTCGCCAGTGGCGTGACATTTTCGATCACTATCCCCTGCTTCACTCTGCCGCCTACGCTGCCTTCCGTGCACTATACGGCTGGCCGGCGATGGCGGGCGGATCATTACTTGCGGCGGATTACGAGGCCATTGATGCGCGGTGGGAGCATGGCGATGACCCATGCGTTGGGATGATCTAGGGCAACAGCCGTGCCGCCGCCATGAAGGAGCAGGGTCTGTCGTCCCGAATCCGGAGGGGGTAGCGTCGCCTGGCGCTGGACGCGACGGGAGGTAGCCGGCGCCGACCGTGCCGGGGCCGGCGTGGGCGCCGATGGCGGGGCCGATTTCCAACACCATAATCTCCTGTTCGGGAAACCGGGCCTGCAAGGCGGCTGCCAGGGCTTCACCGGCCGCCTGGTCGTGGGTGTGGCCGACGAGCACCGGGCCGTAAAACGGGGCGTCGTCGATGATGAGCTGCTGCACCCGTTGCAGGGAGCGAGCCCGGGTGCGCACTTTGTCCAATGGTACGACGATGCCATCGGCAACCGTGATCAGCACTTTCACCGCCATCAGGCCGCCGAGCAGGGCGGAGACGCGGCCGATCCGGCCGTTGCGGCGCAGAAACTCCAGCGTCTCTACGGTGGCGACGATGCGGACCTGCGGCTTCAAGTCCTCCACGCGCGCCACGATCTCCGGCAGTGACTTGCCTTCGGCGGCGGCGCGGACGGCCTCGCGGACGAGGGCCTGGGCGCCGAAGGATGCCTGCCGGGTGTCCACCGTCGCGATGCGATTGGCGTCCAGCTGGTCGCGGGCGATACAGGCGGAGTTGAAGGTGCCGCTCAAGGCGCCGGAGATATGGAGCGAGACGATATCCGCCCCTTCATCCAATAGGGGACGGTACGCCGCCAGGAACGCGGCCGGCGACGGCTGCGAGGTGCTGGGCATGATATCGGTCCGGAGCAGCCGATCGTAGAATTCGCTCGTCGGTAGGGTGACGCGGTCCTCGAAGGTCTCCTCGCCGAACCGTACCAGCAGCGGCACGACGGTGACGCCCAGTTGCGCAGCATCCTCCATGCTGAAGTCGGTGGTGGAATCGGTGACCACCCGCACCGGTCGCGCCATTGCGGTGCTACTCCAGGGCCAGGAGGTACGGATAGTGCGGCTGTCCGCCGGACACCACTTCCAGTGTCGCCGCCGGGAGGCGCTCTGCCAACTGCTCCTGCAACCACCCGGTCCGTTCGGGCGCGGATGCCTCACCCGTGTAGATCGTGACCAGCGTGTGTTCCGGGCGCCAGCACTTGACGGCCGCCGCCAACGCCGCCGCTGCCGCGTCGCCACCGGTAGCGACCAGGCGATCATCGACGACGGCGATCGCCGCGCCGGCCGCGACCCGCTGGCCGTCCAATGTGGTATCGCGCGCCGCCAGCGCGACTTCGATCGTCGTGACGGTGCCGATCGCCTCCGCCATGGTGCTGGCGTTGTCGGCGTCCGTGCGATCGGCCAGGAAGGCGACCGCCGCGGCGACGCCTTGCGGCAAGCTGGTCGTCGGGATGACGGTGACGGCGCGGCGACTCCGCCGGCCGGCCTCCCGGGCGGTGAGGAGGACATTGGCGTTGTTCGGCAGCACGAAGACGTGCCGAGCGCCGGTGCCCTCGATCGCCGCCACCAACTGCCCGACGCTGGGATTCATCGACTGCCCGCCGGGGACCGTCTCGACGTTGAAGCCGCGGAAGATGGCGGCAAACGCCGGCGAGGGCGCGACCGCCAGGACGGCCGCCTCGTCCGGCGACCGCTGCGGCGGCGGCGGCGCCGTGACCGCGTCGGTGGCCGGATCCGCCCCGCGAAGGGCGGCCACCTGGTCGCGCATATTTGTGATCTCGATGGCGGCGAGCTCCCCGAAGCGGGCGCCGGCTTCCAGCGCCAGCCCGGGATGTTCCGTGTGCAGGTGGACTTTGAGGAGGGTACCCGCTCCGGCCACGACCACGGAGGCGCCGAGCGCCTGGATCGCCGGGCGCACCGTTTCCAGATCGGCCGTGACCCCGCGTACCAGGAAGTTGGTGCAGTAGCCGCTCTCGTCCAGGGCGTGCGCCCCCTCGCTGATGGCGACCGCCGTGGGCCGGACGAGGTCGGGCACGCCGTCGGCCTCCAAC
>JAICXR010000011.1 GCA_025980355.1 Chloroflexota bacterium
CACGACCTCAGCCTGCACGTCCCCGCCGGGCAGACGCTCGCCATTATCGGCCCGAGCGGGGCCGGGAAGTCAACCATGGTGAGCCTGATCCCCCGCTTCTATGATCCGTCCAAAGGGACCATTCTGATCGACGACCATGACGTGCGCGCCTACCGACTGCACGATCTGCGCACCAACATCGCCATGGTGTTGCAGGAGACCTTCCTGTTCAATCTCAGCGTCCGAGACAACATCCGTTACGGCCGTCCCGACGCGAGCGACGCCGAGGTGGAGCAGGCGGCGCGGGTGGCCGACGCCCACCGCTTCATCGGCGAAGACCTTGCGGACGGCTACGACACCATCATCGGCGAGAAGGGCGTGCGCCTGTCCGGCGGCCAGCGCCAGCGCCTGGCGATCGCCCGGGCCATCTGCGCGCAACCCAGCATCCTGATCCTCGATGAAGCGACGTCGAGCGTGGACACGCGCACCGACGCCACGATTCAGCAGGGCCTGAGCGAGGTGCTGGCCGGGCGCACGACGATCCTGATCGCCCACCGCCTCTCCACCGTCCAGAAGGCCCAGCAGATTCTCTTGCTCCATGGTGGGCGGGCCCTGGCGATCGGCAGCCACGATCAGCTCATGCGCACCAGCCCGGAGTACCGGCGGCTGCACGACCTGCAGAGCGACAAGGGCGACGTGGCGGACGCCGCGATCAACGCCCTCTTCGCCGAACTGGAGGCGAAAGAGGCGGCGGAGGCCGCCGTACCGGCAGGCGTGCGATGAGGATGCGCACCATCCGCGAGCCCCTGGCCGCCGATCGGCCCGTCGACGTCCGCGGCACGCTGCGCCGTCTGGCCGGTTACCTGGCCCCGTACCGGCTGCTGATCGTCCTCTCCATCGCCGCCAGCATCGGCCTCTCGCTGCTCACCCTGCTGCCGGCCATGCTGACGCGGGAGATCATCGACACCGTCATCCCCAGCAACAGCGCGGCCCAGGCCCTGTCGGTCGGCTTGCTACTGGCCCTGGTTTACGCCGTCCGCGCCGCCATGGTCGTCGTCAACCAGTACATCATCACCTGGATCGGCCAGCAACTGGTCTACAACCTGAGCAAAGAGCTGTTCGGCCACGTCCAGCGCCTGCCCATGCGCTTCCACGAGAGCATGGAGACGGGCCAGATCATGTCGCGGGTGACGAACGACGTCGGCTCGCTACAACAGGCCCTGCTCGGCGGCGCCGTCACCGCCGCCGTCAGCGTGCTCAACCTGGTGGTCTACCTGGTCGTGCTGCTGTTCTTGAACTGGCAGATGACCTTGCTGATCCTGACGACGGTGCCGGCGACCGTCGCTTCCAGCATCATCGTCTCTAGCCTGCTGCGCCCGCGCTACCGGGACGTCCAGGCGAAGATCGGCGCCGTGACGGCGAGCTTGCAAGAGAACGTGGCCGGCATCCGGGTCAGCAAGGCGTTCGCCCGCGAGGAGCGCAGCATCGCCCAGTTCGCCCTGCGCACGCAGGACAACTACGACGCCAGCACCCGCACCGCCCGCATCCAGGCGGGCTATGGCCCCACGACCCAACTGATCGGCGGCCTCGGCACCTGCTTGATCCTCTGGTACGGCGGCTCCCAGATCATGGGGCAGAACCTCAGCCTGGGCGAACTGGTGGCGTTCATGAGCTACGTCACCCTCTTCTATTCGCCGATCAACTCCCTCACCAGCGTCAACAACACCTTGCAGCAGGCCTTGGCGTCCGCCGACCGCGTCTTCCAGTTCCTGGACGAGACGCCGGAGGACCTGGACCCGCCGGATGCCGTCGTGCTGGACCGCGTGGCCGGTCGGGTCGACTTCCAGCATGTCTGGTTCGGCTACGACCCCGGCCAACCGGTGCTCAACGACATCGACCTGCACGTGCGGCCGGGCGAGATCATCGCCCTGGTCGGCACCACCGGCGCCGGCAAGACCAGCCTGGTCAACCTGATCCCCCGCTTCTATCTGGTCACGGACGGTCGGGTCGAGATCGACGGCCATGACGTGCGCGATGTGCGCCTGGACTCGTTGCGCACGCAGATCGCCGTCGTCCTCCAGGAGACCTACCTCTTCGCCTCGAGCGTCCGGCAGAACATCGCCTTCAGCCGCCCGGAAGCGTCGCTCGATGAGGTCGTCGCCGCGGCGCGGGCGGCCAACGCCCACGAGTTCATCGTGGCGATGCCGGACGGCTACGACAGCGACGTCGGGCAGGGCGGCTCCAAGCTCTCCCGCGGCGAACGGCAGCGGCTGGCGATCGCCCGCGCCATCCTGGCCGACCGCCCGATCCTGATCCTGGACGAAGCCACCTCCGACGTCGACCGGGAGACGGAAGCGCTGATCCAGCACGCCCTGGAGCGCGTCATGCACGGCCGCACGACGTTCGTCATCGCCCACCGCCTCGCCACGATCCGTAAGGCCGACCGCGTCCTGGTGATGGAACATGGGCGCATCATCGAGCAGGGCTCGCACGAGGAACTGCTGCGCCTGGAGGGCGCCTACGCGCGGCTGCATCGCATGCAGTTTGCCGGCGAGCCGCCCGGCTAGCCCCCCAGCGTCTCCCGGAGAAACGCCAGCGTCCGCTCCCAGGCGAGGGTGGCGGCGGCGCGGTCGTACACTTCCGGTCGGGTGTCGTTGAAGAAGGCGTGGTGCGTGCCGGGATAGAGGAAGATCTGCACCTCTTTCCCCGCCTGCTTCAACTCTGCCTCCAACTGCCGGGCCACTTCGGGTCCGGCAAAGTCGTCGATCTCGGCGTAGTGGCCTTGGACGGCGGCGTTGAGCGTCGCCCAGGTCTGCCCTTCGGCGTGCGCCGGGCCGGCGCCGTAGAACGGCACGGCCGCCCGGATGGCGTCCGGGCGTTGTTGCGCCAGTTGCAGGGCGAGGCTGCCGCCCATGCAGAAGCCGACGACGCCCAGGCCTTCGCCGGTGACGGCGGCCTGCCCCTGGAGGTAGTCCACCGCGCCGCTCATGTCCTTGGCAACCTGCTGCAAATTCAGCGCCATGCTGTGTTTCGCCGCTTCATCGGGCTCCTTGGTCGTCGTGCCGTGATAGAGGTCCGGCGCCAGGGCGACAAACCCGGCCTGCGCGAAACGCTCGCAGACGTCCTTGATGTGGTCGACCAGCCCCCACCATTCCTGAATGACGACAACACCTGGCCCTTTCCCCGATGGAGGAACGGCTAGCCAGCCCCGGTCACTGCCGCCATTGCTCGGAAATTCGACGCTCTTTCCCATCGTTGCTCCAGTTCTCTGCCGCGTCATGCTGCCGCGTGGCGCGATCCAGCCAGTCCGTCATCGCTGACCGGCTATGCAGGATTGATACCTGCTATGATCATACACAGCGGTTCGTCCGGAGTCGCGTTGCGCGATGACCCTGATTCCAGCGTCTGGAGGTGGTCGGCAATGGTCACGATGATCGGTACACGACCGGTGAAGGCGCCGGGTTGGACCGGCAAGCCACGCACGGACCTGGCCCTGATCGACTGCGATGTCCACCAGACGATCAAGAATCCGGAGGACCTCTTCCCCTACCTCCCCGCCGTCTACAAGCAGCAGATTGTGGAACAGGGGCTGCGCTTCCCCGGCTCCGGCTACTTCAACGTCGCCAAGGACGCCGCGCGCACCGACCTGGCGGAGGGCTGCGACGTCAACAAGCCCCACGACGGGCGTTCGCGCGGTACCGACTACGAGATCGTGCGCGAGCAGCACCTGGACCTCTGGAATATCGACCACGCCCTGCTCACCGGCTCCAGCGTCTACGGCGCTTCGATCCTGCCGGATCCGGATTTTGCCGCCGCCGTCTGCCGGGCCTTCAACGACTGGACCCTGGAGCACTGGGTGGCCCAGGACGACCGCTTCCTTGTGGCGCTGGCCGTCTCCACGTCCGATCCGCAGTTGGCGGTGCAGGAGATCGACCGTCTGGGCGACCATCCGAAGGTTGCGGCGATCATGCTGCCGACCGGCGCCCGCATACCCTACGGCAACCGCCATTACCACCCGATCTGGGCGGCTTGCGAACGACACGGACTGGTCGTCGGCATCCACCCCGGCAGCGAGGGGGCGGGCATGGCGGGTCCGCCGACCGGCGTCGGCTATCCGACGTACTACATCGAAACGCGCATGGCGCGGCCCCAGATGGCGATGGCCCACGCTGTCTCCTTTATCGCCGAGGGCGTGTTCGAGAAGTACCCCCGGTTGCGGGTGCTGTTCGATGAGTGCGACCAGTTCTGGGCCGTCGGCCTGATGTGGCACATGGACGCCGACTGGAAATCGCTGCGCGACCAGACGCCCTGGGTGCAGCGACTGCCGAGTGAGTACTTCCGGCAACACATCAGGGTCGGCTCCCAGCCGATGCTGGAGGCGGCCAGCAACGAGCAGTTCTTCTGCCTCCTCGACGCCATGCACGCCGAGGAGACGCTCGTGTACGCCTCGGACTGGCCGCACTGGGACTGGGATGATCCGGCGACCACGTTCCCCAAGCTGCCGGAGCGTCTGCATCGCCGCATCTTCAGCGAGAACGCGCGGGAGCTCTTCGGCCTCTGATGGCGGACGATCGCCCCCGCCGCGTCGTTGCCGGCCGCGTCGAAGACATCGCGCCCGGCAGCCGCAAGATTATCGTGCCCTTCCGGGGGCGGGCCGGCATCGGCGTCTTCAACGTCAACGGCGCCTACTTTGCGCTGCGCAACCTCTGCCCCCACAAACAGGGGCCGCTTTGTACCGGGCGGGTGAGCGGTCGGGTCGTCGCCACGGCGCCGCCATCTACCTATGCGCCGCAGTTGGAACTCGTGCGCGACGGCGAGATCATCCGCTGTCCCTGGCACCTCTACGAGTTCGAGATCGCCACCGGCCGCTGCCTGGTCGACCAGAAGCTGCGCGTGAAGACGTTCCCGGTGGCGGTGGAGGGCGACGAAGTCGTGGTCTATGCCGACGAGGCGGATGTACCACCGTTGATTCCTGACGAAACGTGAGACGTTCGACGAAGAAAGGTTAACCGCCCTATGGTTGCTGAGACTGCTGTACCGTTCCCGACGGTGAGCGAACGGGCGAACGAAATCATTCGTCGCCTCCACGCCGCCTATCCCGACGCTCGGTGTTCACTCGACTATGCGGACGCCTTCCAGTTGTTGGTCGCCACGATCCTTTCCGCCCAGTGTACGGACGAGCGCGTCAACATGGTGACGCCGGCCCTCTTTGCCCGCTTCCCCACGCCGGCGGCGATGGCCGAGGCGTCGACGGAAGACGTGGAAGCGCTGATCAAGTCCACCGGCTTCTATCACAACAAGGCCAAGAGCATCCTCGGCGCGGCGCGCAAGCTGGTTGAGGACTTTGAGGGCGAGGTGCCTCGGACGATGGCCGAGCTGCTCAGCGTCCCCGGCGCCGCCCGCAAGACGGCCAACGTGGTGCTCTCCAACGCCTACGATGTCGTGGAAGGCATCGCCGTCGACACCCACGTCGGGCGCCTGGCCGGGCGGTTGGGCTTCTCGTCGGAAGCCGCCCCGGAAAAGATCGAACGCGACCTCATGCGCGCCTTGCCGCGCGAGGAGTGGTGCTTCACGAACCACGCCTTGATCGCCCACGGCCGCGCCATCTGCCAGGCACGCAAGCCGAACTGCGCCGGATGCGTGCTGGTTGACCTCTGCCCGACCGGAGCGGGCCAGACGCCGGCTTGAGGGTGCAGGAGGTGCGGCGACTTAGCGGGCGCGGGCGTACACCATCCCGCCGGCGTGCTTGACGCTGCCTTTCATCTCCAGCATGGTGAGCGTGCTGGAGACCGTGGCGATCGGCAGGGATGTCGCCCGGGAGAGGTCGTCGACATGGAGGGGCTCGGCGCTGAGCGCGCGGAGGAGGGCGCTCTCCAGGTCGTTGTCGGGCAGGAGATCGACCAGGCGGAGTTGCTCGGCGACGAGGTCGGGGTTGAGTTCTTCCAGGATGTCCTCCACGCGGGCGACCAGCTTCGCCTCGCCATGGCGGATCAGGGCATTGGTGCCGGCACTGTGCGTCGACGTGATGCTGCCGGGCACGGCGAACACCTCGCGGTTCTGTTCCAACGCCATGTGCGCCGTGATCAGGGCGCCGCTGACCTCGCCCGCCTCGATGACCAGGGTGCCGCGGGTCATGCCGGCGATCAGGCGGTTGCGCGCCGGGAAGTTGTCCCGTTCCGGCTTTGTACCGGGCGCGTACTCGGAGAGTAGCGCCCCATGCTCGATAACCGCCGCGGCCAACGAGCGGTGTTCGCTGGGATAGATCGTATCGACGCCGCTTCCCAGCACCGCGATCGTGCGCCCACCGCTTTGGAGCGCCGCGCGGTGGGCGACCGCGTCGATGCCCCGGGCCAGGCCGGACACGATCGTCACACCGCTGGCGACCAGGGCGGAGACGAAGCGCTCGGTGACGAGGCGGCCATACGGCGTGGCGCTGCGCGTGCCGACGACGGCCAGCGCCAGCGCGTCCTCCGGCAGGAGCGTGCCGCGGCGGAAGAGCACCGGCGGGGGAGCATAGATCTCTTTGAGCAAGGGTGGATAGTCCGCGTCGGGGAGCGTCACGACCTCGATCCCCTGCGCGGTGATGCGGCCATGCGCTTGCACCGGGTCCTGGCCGGCTCGGAAGGCGATCAGGGCGTCCGCGGTGCGGGCGTCCAGGCCGGCCGCGCGTAGCTGCGCGAGCGGCGCTTCCCAGGCGGCGGTGGCGCTACCGAAGCCGTCCAGCAGGCGGCCGAACTTCACCGGACCGAGGCCGGACACACGCAAGAGCGCGGTCCAGTGGGCTCGCTCGCTGTCGTCCAAAGGAGCGTCCGGTGTTGTCATCGGGGGATGATACCACCACCGATGGTATAGTGATGGACCACCACTCGCACCATGAAAGGTCAACGTGCTGCGCCTGTTCCGCCTGCTGTGGTCCACCCTTGGCGATTACTACTATGAGATCATCCCCTTCACCGCCCTCAACCTGATGTGGCTGGCCGCATTGTTTGGGCTGCCCCTGATCGGCGGGGCGATCGTCCGGGCGTTCCCGGTTCCTCCGGCCATTCTGGCGTTCATCGCCAGCCTGATCTGCATTCCGCCCGCCCTAGCCGGCCTTTTTAGCGCCGCGCGGACGTTTGCCGACGGCTACAGCATCGGGCCGCGCGACTTCTTCCGGGGTTTCCGGCGCTACTTCTGGCGTTCCTGGCAACTGGCCCTCGCCGATCTGCTGGCGGGCGCCCTGGTGCTTGCCAACCTCTACTTCTACCTGAAGCTGCCCGGCGCCGCCAAACTCATCGCGATCCTCTGGCTGTACGTGGTCGTCTTCTGGTTCGCCTTGCAGCCGTACCTGTTCGGGCTGCTCGTCTACCAGAACGACAAGCGGCTGCGCACGACGGCGCGCAATGCCGCGCTGCTGGTGCTGGCGAACATTGGTCCGTCGCTGGCGCTGCTGCTGCTGGCGGCGATCTTCGTCTTCCTCAGCATCGGGCTCGGCTTGCCCTTCCTGGCCTTCACGTCCATCGTCTGTGCCATCTGGTTCACGCGCGCCCTGGATATCCTGCTCGTGAAGTATCCCAGGGCGCGCCGCGTCGACCCGACGGAACCGGAACACGGGGTCTCCCAGCGGACGGCGCCTCGCGGGGGCTACGGAGCCCGCGGACCGCGTTGAGCCGTGGCGCCCTTTCGGTCGGCGCCGCCTTCCGGTCAGCGGCGACTGAGTGTGCGCCGCATGCCGACGAGCGCGATCGCGCCGAGACCGACCAGGAGCGGCGCCTGTACCGCGCCGTGCGCCGCGTGGAACGCCCCCAGGAATGGCCCCACGGCGGGAGCGACGAGGGCGATCAGGAGGACGGCGCGACCGACGACGATGATCGGGTGACGGCTCGGGCTGGTGAATGCCCCCGCCAGGAAGCGCCCCTCGGCTCCGGCCGTCCAGACCGGATCATACGAGCCGGTGAGGCCGTCGGCCGGGAAGGCCGCGGCCTTCGGCGCGGCGCAGACCAGCACCCGCCGGGCGCGCGCCCGGCGAACGTGGCGCGCGCCAACCCGAGGCGTTCGGCGCAGTGATCGCTGGCGGGTCGGGCACGCAAGCAGCATGGCGTGACTGTACCATAATGCGTGCGTCGAGAGCGGCCGTTGCCGGGAATGGAAAATGAATGATGACCGATGACGCCACGGACCTGACCGCCCCCCGCCGCTTCGGCGCGACGGGCCTCACGGTGGACGCGCTCTGCGTCGGCTGCGCCGAACTGGGGAACATGCCGGAGACCTTCGCCTACGCGGTGAGCGAGGAGCAGGCGCTGACGACGATCCGCGCCATCTTCCGGGGGCCGATCGCCTTTGTCGACACCGCCGCCTCCTACGGTGACGGCGAGAGCGAACGGCGGATCGGCACGGTCTTGCGCGAGATCGGCGGGGTGCCGGCGGGATTCGTGGTGGCCACCAAGGCGGACCGCGATGCACGAACCGGGGATTTCAGCGGCGACCAGATCCGCCGCAGCATCGAACGCAGTCTGCACCTGCTGGGACTTGGTCACTTGCCGCTGCTGTATTTGCACGATCCGGAACATGCGCCATTCGAGGCGATCATGGCGAAGGGTGGCCCCGTGGAGGTCATGCGGCACTTCGTCGCCGAAGGCGTCGTGGGGCATATCGGCGTCGCGGGCGGGCCGGCGGACCTGATGATCCGCTATGTCGAGACCGGCGCGTTCGAGGCGCTGATCACGCACAACCGCTACACGCTGCTCAACCGCTCCGCCGATCGTCTGCTCACCGTCGCCGCCCAACACGGCCTGGGGGTGGCCAACGCCGCACCCTACGGCAGCGGCATCCTGGCGAAGGGACCCTCCGCCTATCCGCGTTACGCCTATCAAGACGCCACGGACGTCGTCGTCGGGCGTGCCCGGCAAATCGAAGCGTTGTGCCGGGAGGCCGGGGTGCCGATGGCGGCGGTCGCCCTGCAGTTTTCGATGCGCGATCCGCGCATCCACGCCACGATCGTCGGCATGTCGAAGCCGGAGCGGCTGCAGCAGACGGTCGACCTCGCCCATTGGGCCATTCCAGACGGTTTGTGGGCGGCGGTCGACGCGGTCGCGGCACCGACGATGACTGACCCGGAGGCCGAGCGGTACCGGTAGGTCAGAGTCGGTAGAAGCGGACGGCATTCTCCGCCCACAGCTTGCGGCGGGCTTCGGGCGGGCGGTCGCCGGTGAGGATATCCAGGACTTCCACCCAGCGGCGGTAGGGGGCAGCCTGGAGCACGACGGGCCAGTCGCCGCCGAAGACGACGCGGTCCGCGCCGAAGGCCTCCAGGGCGTGGAGCACGTAGGGCCGGACGTCGTCGATGGTCCACCGGTCGTGGCGGGCTTCGGTCACGACGCCGCTGATCTTGCAGGAGACGTTCGGACAGCCGGCGAGCTGCTCCAGTTGTTCCCGCCACGGGTCGAGCACGCCTCCGGCGACGTTCGGTTTGGCGAGGTGGTCGAGCATGAACGCGGTGTTCGGGCATCGCCGCACCAACTGCACCGTGTTCGCCAGGTGGCGATGGGCGATGCAGAGGTCGAACGACAGGCCGTAGTCCGGCAGCAGCTGCACTCCACGCACGAAGTCCGGTTGCAGGCAGAAATCGACGGGCGCCGACTGGTAGATGCGCCGTACGCCCTTGATGAGGGGGCTGATGGCGCCCAGCGCGTCGAGATAGGCCCGCGCTCGTTCGCCGTATTCCAGCGGCGCGAACGGCACGATGCCGCGAAGGCGCGGGTCCTGGGCCGCCAGCCCCGCCGCCCACTTCGCCTCCAGGAGCGCGTAGGGTTCGGCCACATCGGTCTGGACATAGACCGTCCCCTGGACGTCGAGGCCGGTGGTCGCCGCCCGGAAGTCGGCGAGGTCGTAGGGTCGGTCGAGCAGCGCATTGCCGTCCAACCAGGGCATGCGGAAGCGGTTGGGGTCCCAGAGGTGCAGATGGGCATCGATGATCGGAACGTCCGGCATGGTGGGCGCCTCCTTTCGCTCCATCCTAGCCCCTCTGTGACGGGTGGGCAAGTGAGCGGGTCATGGGGACCTTCGTCCGCCCCTAGGCAAGCGCCGCCATGGTCGGTATACTTGCGGCAATGGCAAGGATGCCGGACGTGCCGTCCATGAGTGGACGACAGGGCAGCGCTGCTCCCCAGGCGATGTCGCCGCGCAACCGTGGTTGGGTCGACCCCCGCCCGGATACGTTAAGGGGATGGCATGATGGACACGGTATTACTGGCGATCTGTTTCCTGGCGATGGGCATTCTCGTGCTGGCATGGGCGATGCTGCCGCACGCCGCCGCACCCACCCGAACCACTGTCATGTCGGAGGCGCGGCAGTCCCCAGGAGTTGGCGGTACACGGCGGCCGTCTGTGCTGCTGCGTGATCCCAGCTAAACAGGCGAGCGCGGGCCGTCCCTGCCTGCCGGAGGCGGTCCGCAAGCGGCGCGTCGTCCAGCACGCGCCGCATGGCCGCGGCGAGCGCTTCAGTATCCGTCGGGTCGACGAGGAAGGCGGCGTCACCGGCCGCCTCCGGCAGGGATGACGTGTTGGAGCAGACGACCGGGGTGGCGCAGGCCATCGCCTCCAACACCGGCAGGCCGAAACCCTCATAGCGCGAGGGGAACACGAAGAGGGCTGCGCCGCTGTAGAGGGCCGCCAGGTCGGCGTCCGCGACGTAGCCCGGGATCACCACATGGGGTGCCAAACCGCCCTGTTCGATCTCGTCCCCGAGCGGCGTATACCGCCAGAGCGTCGGGCCGGCCAGGACCAATTGGTACTCCGGGCGATGCGCGTGCAGACGGGCGAAGGCCCGCACCAGCCGGCGCAGGTTTTTGCGCTCCTGCATGGCGGCCACGCTCAGGATATAGGGCCGCCGCAGCCCCATTCGCGCCAGCACCGGCTGGCGGTCCTGCTCGCTGACCGGGTAGAACTGCGCGCTGAGGGCAGGGGGTACGACATGTGCGGGCGGGGGGAGCCGGGGCAGGAAGCGCTCCAGGTCGGCCCGCGCGTGACGGCTCACCGTGATGACGGCGTCGACATTCGGCAACATCGCCGGCAGGTAGCGCCGCTGGAGCAGCCTGTTCAGCCAGGGATAGCCGGCGGGATAGCGAAACCCTATCGCATCGTGGATCGTCACGACGCGCCGGAACGGGGCGATGGGCCGGCCGAACGGGAACGGCGCGATCCCGGACGGGTCGTGGACGAGATCGAGCCGGCGGCGCCGGGCGGCGATGGCAATGGCGACGCCGCCCAGCAGCATCATGGCCGGTAGACGGCCGCACCCGGCCAGGTGAAAGGTATCGCTGTTTGCCTCCTGCCGGAAGGGCCCGCGCCGATACGGGGTGAGGTAGACCAGCTCGCAATCCTCCCGTCTCCCGAGGGCACGACCGAGCTCCAGCGTCTGGCGGGAGATGCCCGACAGCGGACGGTCCACACCGTAGGTCAACCAGCCGATCCGCATACGCTTTACCGGCGCGGTCAAGCTGCTCATCGTTACCCACTTTCTGCCACCCCCGGTGCCGGGGCACCGATCCATGCGCGGCTTGCCCGGCCCCAGGCCCGTTCGGCCCGTCCCGTTGGTTATACTGAAGGGCTGGCGCTCACTCCCGATCGCGTTTGGATGCAGGCGTGCCCATTGATCTTTCCGGTGACATGCTTGGAGCCATTGTCCATGCGCTCTTCGCCGGTCTCGTCGCCATCCGGTACCTCTGGCCGGTGTGGCTGCTCGTCGCGGTGCTGTGGATTGCCACCCGTATGCTGCGGGCGATCGGCCGCTTCTTCGGCTTTTCCGGCGTTGCCGCCAAGCCAACGAAGCCGGCGGTACGGCCCCGGCGCTGATCGCTGCACCAGGCTAGGACCGGCACGGGAGTAAGGCGGCGCCGACCTCGGTGACGTCCTTGACGGTGTCGATGCTGCGCCAAAAGCCGCCGACCCGGAATGCGCCCATCCGGCCCGCCGCCGCCAGTTCCGGGAACAGGCGGTCTTCGTGGTCGCCGAGCGGGGGCAGGCGGGGGATGAGCGCCGGCGAGAGCGCATAGACGCCTGCGTTGATCCAGTGGGGCAGCAATGGCTTCTCCTCAAACCCTTGCACCGTCTCGCCGGCGACCAGGACGACGCCATGGGGCGACCGTAAGCCGGTCACCGCGATCGTGGCGAGATGGCCGGAGTGCCGGTGCTGGTCCAGCAGGCTGCCCAGGTCGAGGTCGGTCACCAGGTCGCCGTTGAGCGCCAGGAAGGGCCCGTCCGGCGGCGCCGTTTGGCAGGCGAGCTTTAGCGCGCCGCCGCGCCCCAGCTTGCGCGGCTCTACCGAGAGCACTACTTCCGTGTCACCGAGGTCCGCCCGGGCGAGCGCGTCCGCGATAGCGGCATGCCGATAGCCGCAGGCGACGATCACCTTCGCCACGCCGTGGCGACGCAGCCAGGCGAGCTGGTGGAAGAGGATCGGCGTCCCGGCGACCTCCACCATAATTTTGGGGCGGTCGTTCGTCAGCGGGCGGAGCCGTTCGCCGCTCCCCCCGGCCAGGATAATGGCCGTGACCGGTCCGGTCGTGCCGGTCATCCGTCAGCCCGGCACGGCGATATGGCGCAGGTCGCCGCCGAGCAGGCGCTCCACGACGCCGCACATGGCGTGTGCCGCCGCCATATACCCTTCCTGGATGCGCGCCGTATCGGCGGAGGGGACCTGGAGGGCGACGTCGGCCGCCGCCGCGAGCGCCGTCCCGCGCTGCCCGGTGAAGGCGATCACCAGCAATTGCCGCCGCCGCGCCGCCTCGATGGCCTGGAAAATGTTGGCGGACGCCCCGCTGGTACTCATGCAGAGGACGACGTCACCGGCCCCACCCAGTGCCTCTACCTGGCGCGCGAAGACGCGATCATAGCCATAGTCGTTGCCGACCGCGGTGATTGTCGCCACGTTCGCGCTCAGGGCGATCGCGGGGAGTCCTTCTCGTTCCATACGGTACCGGCCGACGAATTCGGCCGCCAGGTGCAAGGCGTCGGCGGCGCTACCGCCGTTGCCGCAGAAAAGCAGCTTCCGCCCGCCACGCAAGGCCCCGGCGCAGACGAGGGCCATGCGTAAGATCGGCCCGGGATCGTCCGCCAACTGGCGCTTCACCTCGGCGCTGGTCAGCAATTCCGCCCGGATTATCGCGAGGAGCGACGCCTCATCGGCCGCCCCCGGCGGGGTGTCGGCGGGCCTCGGCGACGTTGGGTTCATTGCACCTCCCAGGACTGGACGCCGCTCGGTGAAAAGCCGAAGGGCGCGATCTTGCCGCCGAGCCGCTCCAACTCCGTGGCGATGGCGCGTTTCTTATCGAACGGGCAGTAGACGAGCAGGTAGCCGCCGCCGCCGGCGCCGAGCACTTTCCCGCCGAGGGCGCCCTTGTGGCGCGCCGCGGCATACAACTCGTCGATCTGCCCGGTGGAGATGCCGGCGTCGAGACGCTTCTTGTATTCCCAGGCGTCGTGCAGTAAGCTGCCAAAATCGGCCAGGCGGTGATGCAGGAGCGCCTTCTTCAGGTCCAGCGTGAGCAGTTTCATGCTCTGCAGGGCCACGGTGGTGTCCGCCGCCCCCGCCACGTAGGCCGACATCTGCCGCTCGACGATGTGGCCGGACATCCGAGTCTGGCCGGTGTAGCAGAGCAGGAGGCTGTATTCCAGTTCGTTCACCACGTCGGCGTCGATCCGCAAGCGATTCACGACGGCGCCGTCCGCGGAGAACTCCATGAAGTTGAAGCCGCCGAAGGTAGCGGCGTACTGGTCTTGCATGCCCCCGACGATCCCCAGATCGGTGCGTTCGATCTGGTAGGCCAGGCGGGCCACCGCGTACTCGTCAAGGCCGAGCCGCCGGCTGTGGTTGAAGAGGCCGACCATGGCGACCACCAGGGCGGACGACGAGCCCAGCCCGGAGCCCGGTGGTGCGTCGCTGTGCAGGTAGAGGCGCAAGCCGGCCCGATCCCGGCAGAGGCGGCGCAGCACCGACTTGACGAGGTCGAGCTTGCCATCGTAGATCAGGTCGTCGTGCTGTCCGTAGCGCGCACTCAGGCCGTAGTCGACGGACTCGACCTCGATGGCATCACCGGCGGTCCGGGCCAGCGTGCCGTAGGCGTACCAGTTGATGGTGGCGCTGAGGACGACGCCGCCGTGATCGGCGGGATAGGGAGGCACATCGGTGCCGCCGCCACAGAAGCTCACACGCAGCGGCGCCTTGCTCCGAACCAGCGTCACGGGGCGAGCGGCCACCTGCTGGATGTCGCCCGTCACCGAGCGTCGACCTTCAGCTTCGCCCAGCCGGCTTTGCCGACGCGCAGGACTAATCCGTCGGCCGGTGTGACCTCGGCATTCGGTTCGCGGATACGTCGCCCGCCCACTTCGACGCCGCCTTGCTCGACGAGCCGGCGCGCCGCGCCTTTACTCGGCGCCAAGCACAGCTCGACCATCAGGTCCGTCAGCCGGCGCGGCTGGGCCGTGACCGTGACCTCCGGCAGGTCCGCCGGACGCTCGTGCTGGCTGACCTCCCGGTTGAACTCCCGCTCCGCCTCCACTGCCGCCTCGGCGCTGTGGAACTGGGTCACCATCGTCCGCGCCAAGCGGGCTTTGGCCTCGCGCGGGTTGAGCTCGCCGCTTTCCATGGCCTCCGCGAGCTGGCGAATCTCCGCCATCGGCACGGTCGTACAGGTCTCGAAGTAGGTGAGGATCTGCTCGTCGTGCATGCGCATGAGGGCGAAGTACTGATCGCGTGGCGGGTCCAGCACGTTGATGACGTTGCCGGCGCTGGTCGACATCTTTTCGCCGTTCGGGCCGGGGATCAACGGCCCGGTCATCACCACCTGCGGGCGCTGGCCGGCACGCTCCTGCAGCAGCCGGCCCGCCAGCAGGTTGAAGAGTTGATCGGTCCCTCCCACCTCGACATCGCTCCGCAGCACCACCGAGTCATAGCCCTGCATCAGCGGATACAGGAACTCGTGCAGGTAAATCGGCTTGCCGGCGACGTGGCGCAGGTGGAAATTCTCCCGTTCCAGCATCTGCTGGACCGTGAAGTTGGACGCGAGCTCGATGACCTCCGCGAAGGTGAGTGCGCTCAGCCAATCGGCGTTGTAGACAACCTCCGTCTTGCTGATGTCGATGATCCGGCCCGCCTGTTCGACGTAGCGTGCCATATTGGCCTGCACTTCGGCGGCGGTCAGTTGGCGGCGGTAGGCGGTCTTATCCGATGGGTCGCCCAGCATGCCGGTGAAGCTGCCGACCAGGAACTGGATGCGATGGCCGAGCTCCTGGAACTGGCGCAACTTGAACAGTTGGGTGGCACGGCCCACGTGCAACAACGGCCCGGTGGGATCGATGCCGAGTTTGACCGTCAGCCTTTCGCCGTTCCGCAGGCGCGGCTCCAGTTCCTCGCGCTTGATCAGTTCGACGACGCCGCGCCCGAGCAGCTCATCGATGCCGTCGCCGTCCACGGGTACCGTGCTGAGCAACGGGAAGCGCAGCAGCGTGCAGCAGGGATGGGCGGCATCCACGATGGCCGTCGTCGTGCGGGCGCCCAGATGCTCGCGCAGCAGGGCCGCCAGTTCTTCCACGGCCGCCCGGACCCGGCCCTCGGTCTGGCCGGCGAAGCCGTCGATCGGGAAGAAGAGCGTGCGCGAGCGCTCGTCGGCGCGGCCCGTCCGGCTCTGGCGAGAGATCCACCAGCGCGTGCGCACGTCGCGTTCGTCGGCGTAGACCGGCTCACCGGCGGGGACGGTTTCGGCCGCCTCGCTCCCGTAGGGCAGGAACGTGTCGCCGGGCAGCGCCAGGCGCACGGCGAGGTCGCCCCTGGTGGCGTCAAGATCGTGGACACCGAGGGAGACGCCGTGGCGGAGGGCGATCGCGTTGGCGAGGTCGACGGCAGGGTTGACGGAGGGGAGCGTCTGGCCGGCGCGCACCCGCTCGAGCAGCCGCTCGATCGCGGGCGGATGCTGGGCGGTATCCACGCCGAATTGCTCCAGCGCCGCGTTCCAGAGCGTGCCAGGCGCGCCCTCTGGCGGCTGTTGCCGGGCGGCTGCAACCGCCTGCCCCAGCAGCGTCGACGGTGGGTCATCGCTGCGACGACGATTGTCAACAAGGCGGGCGACAATGACACCGACCAGGTAGTCGGACCGGCGCGCCAGGATTTCCGGGGCGATGCAGAACTTCACGCCGTCGCCCCTTCTCCCTTCGCCGCGCCATTCTCCCGCGTCGCTTCCTTCGCCAGGGCGGTGAGGCCGCTCAGGCCGCCAAACGTCATGCTCTCGACGGCGGAGGACGGGACGATGACGGTGCTGGTGCCGCCGGCCTTCATCACCTCATACAGCATGTTCATGCCGCGCAGGTGCAACGCCATTGGGTTCGTATCGTAAACCTTCCCCGCCTCGGAGAAGCGTTGCGCCACCGCGACCTCGCTGTCGCCCAGGATCATGCGGGCCTGGCGCTCGCGTTCCGCCTGGGCGACGCGGCTCATGGCGTCCTGCAAGACGTCGGGGATCTTGATGTCGCGCATCTGCACGGAGAGCACTTTGACGCCCCAGGGTTCCGTCTGATGGTCCAGCGTTTCCGTCATCGCCGTGTCCAGGGCGGTGCGGTCGGAGAGCACCTGGGCCAGGTCGGTCCGCCCGATGATGTCGCGCAGGGCCGTCTGCGCCGCGCCCATGACGGCGCTCGTGTAGTCGACCACCTGCAGCACCGCCAGCGACGGGTCGATGACCCGCCAGAAGAGGATCGTGTCGACGTTCACCGGCACGTTGTCCCGCGTCAACGTCTGTTCGGCCTTGAAGCCGCTCGTCACCGTGCGCAGGTCGATGGTGAAGGGGGTGCGTTCGACGAACGGCAGCAGGAAGAAGATGCCCGGCCCGCGCACGCCGCTGAAGCGGCCGAGGCGCAGCACCACTTTGCGCTGCCACTCGCTGCACTGACGCAGCGACGACATCAGCACGATGATGATCAGGACGACGATGACGACGATGGCACCACCCATGGCGACTCTCCTTCTCCGCGACCATCGGGCCGCCGGATTCTGCCTTTCGGGACCCTACGGTACGATGCGCCACTGCGCCGGTAGCCGGTACACGCGCTGGCGACCGTCGGCGCTCTCCTCCGGGAAGGTGGGCACGTGCCCCTCGCGCCGTACCTCCGCATAGGTGTTCTGCACCTGGATGATACGCTTTTTCGCCACGTTGAACACGATGACGCCCCATTGGTACGGCTGCAGACTCGCCGCGCGGGTGACGTCGTCGACGACGCGAAAGACGGGCTGGAACAGACGCGGGTCGGCCCGCAGGGCGTTATGCACGTGCTGGAAGTTGCCATAGGCGTTATGTTCGTCGAAGACGGCTAGCCCGGAGCGGACGTGGGCGACCAAGCGCCGATCCTCCCGTTCGACGGACGTGAGGAGCGCCTCGATGGTCTTGGGATCGCGGGCGCAGCAGGAGACGAGAACGGCGAGGGCCGTTGGCGGCGCGACGAAGCTGATCGCCTGCTCGGCCTCGACGACGGTAAATCGCATCATGAAAGCTATCGGCTGCCGTTCCCAGTATCGATGTATCGAAGCCTGACCATGGATCATGACCCGTGGCCGTCCCCTGCATGGTACGGCACAACGCCGCCGGGAGCAACGCGCCGTCGCCTAGGTCGCTGCGGCGGCCGCGCTCTGGACCACGAGGCGGTAGCCGACGCCACGCTCCGTCACGAGGTATTGAGGATGCTGCGGATCGGGCTCGACCTTTTCGCGCACGCGCCGGATATGGACGCGCAAGGTGTCCACGTCGATCGCATCGGCGGGATCCCAGACGCGCTGGAGGAGTGCGGTCGAGGGGACGACGCGGTTGGCGTTGCGGGCCAGCACGCTCAACAACCGCGCTTCCGTCGCCGTCAGGTTGGCGGTACGCCCTTCCATGTTCACGGTCCGATCGCTGAAGCTGATCTGGACCGCCGGACTGAGCACCAGTTCGCGGCCCCGCTGCACCGGCAGCTCGCCGAAGCGGCGCAGGATGCGCTTGGCGCGCGCGATCAACTCCCGGCCGTCGAACGGTTTGACGATATAGTCCTCGGCGAAGGTGTTGATGGCCTGGACGACAATGTCCTTATCGCCCGAGGCGGTGAGCATGATGATCGGCACATCGGCGCGGCTCTTCAGGGCCCGGGCGAGCTCGAAGCCGTCCATGACCGGCATGCTGCGGTCGACAATGGCAAGGTCGGGCAGGCCGTGCCGGAGGGTCGCCAACGCCTGGGCGCCGTTGGTGGCGGTGATCACGTCGAAGCCGACGCGCTCGAATAGGACCTCGACAAGGCGGCGGACGTGGGCATCGTCGTCCACCACGAGCACGAGCGGCGCAAGGCGTTCAGCGTCCATCGGCGTCTCTCACAGCGTCCCTCTCGCTCATCCCTTGTCCCCATTCCTACCGACAGTCCCACGCAACGGGCCAGCTATCGGATTCCCAGATGCCGAGGCCTTCAGCTTCCTTCTCGCGCGGACCCTAGATTGTACAGTACCGCGCGTTAAGATTGGGTTATTATTCCGACCGACCGGTTGGCACATCGCTTGCTGAGCCACCGAGAGGAACCGGCTGCGCCGTCGCGCCGCCATCGGCAAACGCTCCGCGGGCCAGGATCGATCCGGTCGGCGCAGGAAAGGGAGGAAACGCGATGTTCTGGCGGTTAAGGTCCCTCATGCTCGGCATCATTCTCGGGCTGCTGTTCTCACCCGGCAGCGGCACGGAGAATCGCCGGCGCTTGTGGGTGTGGCTGCAAGGGGCGGCCGGCCAGGCCGCCCCGAAGGTGCAAACGCAGCTCCAACAGGTGGCGACCAAAGGCTCCGCCGTCGCCTCGCAAACGCTGGACCAGGCGCGTCAGCAGGTCGCCCCCATCGCCCAGCGCGCGCAAGAAACACTCAGCACCGCCAGCCAAACGGCCCAAGAGAAAATCGGGCAAGTCACGAAGCAGGCAATGTCTCGCCCGAGCGACGGCCCCGCGCACGGAAGCCCGCCGCCGGCAACCGGAGCCGGTCAATCGCCGGCAACCCCACCAAGCCCATCGCCGTCGACGAGCCCCAGCCAAGGGCCAACGGCCAACCCCACC